>DATDIC010000585.1:0-6720 GCA_036521275.1 Acetobacteraceae bacterium | reverse complement strand
TTGATCGCGACACTTTTCACGATGCAAGTTCGCCCGGTTTTATCCGTGAACTTGACGTCGTAGCGTCCGGACTGAATGCCGGTGATGCGCAATCGCTCGTCGAAGTCCACGCTGCCGTCCGGATCGTTTTTGCACTGATCGCTACCCCACGCCGTAGTGCCGATCGGTGCCAGGTACAGATGCGTGATGGTCTCGCCGGTCAGGTTCCAGAACCGGGTGGTACCGCCATCTGCGGCTTGCGCCGCCCGTACCCCGGCAAGCAACGTGAGAGCCATTATCATCCGTCTTGCGACAGTTCGTCTCGATACAGTGATCATGGTGCGTCCGATACTGGCTCGTTCGGGATGAATGCTTGCGAGACATCTTGCCGGGTTGGGGCTCTCAGGCAGATTAGGGCTTCGTGATCGGCACGGAAAGCGGCCGCGGTGCTGTCCGAAGATATGTCAATCGCGCCTTTAGCGTCCCGCGGACCGGCTCTGCCACGGCCAATCGCCGCCCGTGTCGGTGCCCGCACGATCACGTCGCCCGCGGCGCTGCCGCCAGTCGCTTACCCTGCACGACGCTGGCGCTGACGTTCTGCGGCGATACGGGAGACGAAGGGGCGGCCAATCGCACGGTGCCAGATGGTGGTGTGGTTTGTGATTTCCTGCGGCTCGGCGAAAGCCGGTCTGTGCCCGTGGAGCGCCTCGCTGCGCGTCTGGGGTGTCCCAAGATGTCGTTTCGAGATGTTGATGGTAATCAAATCTGGGGTTGCGAGGCGATTTGGTTCCAGTGGTAGCTGGTACGGCCCTCGAGATTTCGCGCCGTCTTCGCGGTGCAACAAGTGTTCGAGGGCGCCAGCACGCTCGGATCCTCGAACTGGCGGTCGAATTCTACGCTGAAGCGAGCCCTCGCGGTAAAGCGCAACGGCGCCCATCGTGGCCCGTCGTGCCCGGGAAAATGGTGGTCTGCGGACGCGCTTTCCATGGTGAGGGCGACCCAAAGGCCGCAACATCGGGGCATTCGGCTGCTTCCCACTGCTTCCTCAGCTTCAGCGCAAAGAGAGGGGAAAAACAGTCCCGAGGGACCGCTCCAAGTCCCTGATTTTCTTCCGAGATTCTGGAGCAGCGATAGCAACCGGGATCCAACATTCTCTGGAGACTGGGGCTTAGGCGCAGACTGTTGGTCGCCGGGGGCGTGTTGTCGAACTTGCCCAGATAGCGGAGTTGCCCCTCCCGGCCGACCTCCGCCACCGCGACCGCATTGCGGGCCTTGGCGGCGTCGATCCCGACGAAAACCTCCCCAGTTGCTGTCATGGCTGGTCCACCGCGCGTTGAGGCTCGGCCCGGACCACCTGGGCAACCCTCGCTCAACCCCGCTCACGTGGGACGAGCCATCTCAGCACGTCAGCGGACATGCGATCTTAGAGGCTGACCCGGAACGACTTCGCAACGGATGCGGGAGTCATATCAGGGTGTTAACGGCTCGGGTTGCGTGACCTTGGCGGCTGCGATTCTCTCGTGTTTGCGAGACGACGGGAGTTACGCAATGGCTTGGACCAAGATCACGCGCGGTCAGTATCGGCGCGATGGACTGCCACGCAAGTGACACCACTGACGGCGAATGGGCGGTGATCGAGCCGCATATGCCACCGCCAGCGGCCTGTAGCCGGCCACGGGAAATCAGCTTGCGGGAGGTGGTGAACGCCATCTTCTATATCGCCCAGACCGGCTGTCAGTGGCGCATGCTGCCGAGCGTCCCGCCATCTGCCACCGTGCAGCGATACTTCTACGCTTGGCGTGCGGAGGGGCGCTGGCAGACACATCAACCATGCGCTGCTGATGGCCGCGCGGGAGGCCGAAGGACGGCAAGCGAGCCCGTCCGCCGGCGTCATTGACAGCCAGTCGGTGAAGACGACCGAGGCTGGCGGTCCGCGCGGCTATGCCGCCGAGAAGATGGTGAAGGGTCGCAAGCGGCACATTCTCACTGACACGATTGGCCTGTTGGTCGGGGCTATCGTCCATCCGGCCGATCTGCAGGATCGCGACGGCGCCCCGCCACTGCTGAAGTCCGTACGCACGGCTTTTCCCTGGCTGCGCCACGTCTTCGCCGACAGTGCCTATGCCGGCGGCAAGCTGAAGGGCGCTTTGGCGAAGCTCGGCGAGTGGACCGTGGAAATCATCAAACGCTCCGATGCTGCAAAAGGCTTTGTTCTGCTGCCGCGGCGTTGGGTGGTGGAGCGTACGCTGGCATGGCTCAATCGCAATCGCCGGCTGGCCAAGGATTTCGAGGCAACCATCGAAAGCGCGACAACCTGGCTCTATATCGCCAGCGTCAAGCTGATGTCTCGCCGCCTCGCCGCCGCACGATCCTCCACCGCATCAGAGGTCATTATGTTCACTAGCCGATTCGAGTCGGACTCTTACATCTTGATGCTGTCGTCGCAGCCGGTCGCCCCAGCGGCCTTCATTGTAATGTCGAACGATCCGTCCTTCTGCGGCGTAACGACGAGGAGTCCTTCGCTCTGGTGCAGCGCGAGGCAGGCGGTCTTCAGGCTGGCGGTGAGTTCCTCGCGTTTAGCATGGATGGCGTCCTTCGCCTCCTTTTCGTTCTTGTAGGTTTTCGCCATCAAGTCCTTGGCGGTCCCGTCGGCATCGAACTTTTTGAAAGCGACGTTGTAGCCCGCTTTGTGCTTATCCTCGTGGGCCTCAGCGCGATCGGCCACCTCCTTAATCGCGTCCTTGTTGGCCTTGTCGGGCTTGCCCCCGCCGACCTGGGCAAAGTCTTCCGTGATCGAACAGGTGAAAACGAGCTTGATCAGCTTGTTGGTCTTTTTGTTGAACGTATAGGAAGCTGCAGGATGCGCTACGGTCATTCCGAGATTCTGGCCGTGAAACTTCTTGTTGGCGGCAGCCATGAACTGCTGAACTGTATCGGCATTAAACTTTGTCACGGTGGTCCTCCCAACACACCTGTTGCCAGCATCGTATACGCGGCACTCGCGCCGCGCTGCTACCCCATGGTGGCGGAGGCCCGTCGGGGACGCGGGGGCGGTGACGCCCCCCACAACCGCCGCGCGAACAGCAAGTTACGCGAGATGGATTGGTGGCCGCCAGAACTTTGCCCGCGCAAGCCCAGGCACGGGCCCAGGCGGAGAGGTGTCGCGGTGATTTGCCCATACTGCGCGGACATTTCCCGGCCGTTTCACTCGTTATTTGAAATTACGCGAAACCAGCGCCGAAGAGCTGTTCTCTCATGCTTGCGCAAACGTTGCGCAAGGCATTGGCGATGACGCGCGGTGAACCGCTCCCCACTGCCCTGAACGGGGCGACGGTCATGCAGGGCCTGCTCCAGAGCATCGAAGACGAAGCCGGCATGGGCTCTCCGCGATACCCGCCAGCCGACAATTCGCCTGGCAAACGCGTCGATGACGAATGCCATATAAACGAAGCCTTGCCATGTCGCGACGTAGGTGAAGTCCGCCACCCACAGCAGGTTTGGCCGCAACGCCCGGAACTGCCGGTTCACCCGGTCAGCCGGGTACGGCGTCGCCTTGTCGGGAACTGTCGTCCTGGCTTCCTTGCCGCGGACAACGCCACGCAGGCCCATCAGCCCCGCCACCGAGGATGAGATCACCCAGGCCATCGCCTTCGGGCTTCGCTTCAGCGGCAGGCGGCGTATCCGCTACGCCGAAAATGACATGGCGCGCATCGCCGCTGAACACCTTGCGAGGTATCTGCGGGAGGCCGGGTTCGTGGTGATGAAGCGCCCGCCGGCGCCAGCACCGCCGGTGCCGGGCGGGGCGTGACGGCAGCGCAATAATCGTGCGTCCCTCAGTCTTTCCGGTTGCGATTCACGAAGCCGCATGCAACTGTTGCGCACCTCAGTTACCCGACCTCACCCTTGGCGCGGCTGGCACACTCGGCCGCGCCTCTTTCTTTCAGCAACCCGGCGCAGCCGAACCGGAGCCTGCCCGTGTCCGTTGTCACCAAGTCGCACTCCTTCCGACCCCTCCCGCCCGACCAGCTGCAAGACCCCCTCGGGATGGCCATGGCTGGACGTTCCGGACGATGGAGCACGGCGGGGACTATCCGGACATGATGCCGCAGGCCGTTGTCGCCACGGACGCAGAAGGCCGTTCGTGCGTCTATGTGCCGGTGCGCGTGGACGAGGAGGTCGTGGACAGCATCAGCTTCGCGGTGCAGACCCAGGATTGCTGATCGGGCGCCGGCATGCCCACCCGGATCGTCACCACCGCATGACGTGGGCATTGCACACCCGAAAGATTTCTGCTCTCCTGGGTTGCATCGGCGCACGTGGCGAGTGGAGGGGAGCATGAGACTCGGAAGGATCACTACCGCAGCCGCACTCGGCCTGGGGGCTCTGGTCGGTCTGTCTGGACCGCCGGCGCAGGCCGGCTATACCGTCACACTCGCGCAGCAAGGCCCGAACGTCGTTGCCACAGGGAGCGGATCGATCGATTTGACTGATCTGACTATCGAGTTCCTTGCCGGTGGCGTCCCTGGCATCGTGCCAAGCAGCCAATTGATTAATACCGGCCCGCCTGCCCAGTTAACAGGGTATGGCGGAATAAGCGGACCGACGAATTTCGGCAGCGGCGGCGTCACCTTCGCCGACGCGGGCGTAGGTGACCTTGTCGGCCTCGCTGGCAACGGAGAATTGGTCGTGCCAAGGGGCTATGTCTCCGGCGATCCGCTGTCGGACAGCTCCACCTATGACAACAAGACCATCGCGAGCCTCGGCGCGACACCTGGCACCTACGTCTGGACGTGGGGAACGGGTGAGGATGCGGACAGCTTCACGCTCGTAATTCCCGCCGCGGCGGTCCCGGAACCGTCTGGGCTGCTTCTGCTGCCGCTGGGTCTCGTCGGCGTGGTAGCCGCGCGGCGATATCGGCCAGCCCGGGCCACCGGGGACTAACAGGCCAGGGCGGCAGGGTATATCTCGGCCAGCCGGGCCGCCTCCCCAGTGATGGTTCGGGCGAGGTCGGGCCGGAGGTCCGAGTCCCTCTGGCCCGGTTGCCTATCGGCTACGGCCTGAGGTAGCGAGGCAAGTCCACGCCCCGCAGCGCGAACTCCGCTGCTGTATTACCCGTGGTTGCATATGCATGAGATAAGCGTATCGTAACCCGGGGGTCATCTTCTGGCCACCATATGCGGGAGGAAAACCATGAAGCTGACCCTGCTGGCCGGTATCTCGGCCCTTGCGCTCGCCGCCTCAGGCGCCGTTGCCTCGGCGGCACCCATAATGTTCGGGTTCACCGGTAGCATTGTGGATTTCACGGTGCCGACGACCGGCCTTTACGATATCGTTGCCGCGGGTGCGCAGGGCGGAACGAGCGAGCCCCAAGTGGGCGGCAAGGGCGCCATCATCGGCGGCGACGTCATGCTGACTGCAGGCACGGTGCTGCAAATCGCAGTGGGAGGCATGGGTGGCAACCTTCTGCCCGGATTTGGCGGCGCTGACGGCGGCGGCGGCGGCAGCTTCGTGGTCGGCCCCAGCAACACACCCTTGATGATAGCAGGCGGCGGCGGTGGTGCCGACAGCATAAATGCGAGTGACGGAGGTCTGACAGGTAATGATGGCGGAGACGGCAATGGCCCCGCCGCTGGGAGCGGCGGTTCAGGCGGCAGCGGTGGGGGCGCAGGGTCCTCAAATGTGGTGGGGGTGCTCGCGGGTGCAGGGGGCGGTGGCTTCAGCGGCAACGGCGCTGACGCTGGCCCCGGTGTCACCGGTGGCCAGTCTTTTCTCAACGGAGCTGCAGGTGGGACTGGAGCCGACGGCGCCGGTGGCGGTTTCGGTGGTGGCGGTGGCGGCTCCGGTGGTGGCGGTGGCGGCGGTGGTTACAGCGGCGGCGGCGGGGGTGGTGTGAACGGCAGTGGCGGTGGCGGCGGATCGTTTGATGCAGGCAGCAATCAAGTGCTGATGGCAGGCGCCAACACGGGCGACGGGTTCGTGACGATTGGCCTGGTTCCAGCACCAGAACCCGCTTCCCTGGCTCTGCTGGGGATCGGGATGGTCGGCCTGGGCTTGGCTCGGCGGCGCAAAGCGAAGATCGAGTAGGAACAGTAGGCGCCATCTGCGCGATATGCCTCACCGGAAACTCGGTGGCGCCGGGTGCTGCGCGGCCGAGCTATCCGCATCCCGCGAACATCGTGACGGCGTGGGAGCCCGGCCAAGCGGCGCCGGACCTGCCAGCCCTGACCGATCCGACCCGAGCGCCGGGCGCAGCGGATCGCTTGCGGCGTGAGTTGGTTCGCAGGATCGCCGGCCGCTGATACGTGCGAGCGAAGCGGAGCAATTCAGAAACCCCTGCGCCCGGCGTTCGTAGGGATGATTGCGAAGGCGCGCAGCACCACGCCGCCCATGTGCTACCGATAGCAACTATCCCGGGGAACTGAACCTGAAGTTTGTGTGCCTGATAATTTTGGGGTCCTATCTCTGAGCCTGCTGAACAGGGAAGGAAGAACATGAAGTTCAAACAGATGACGAGCGTCGGCTCGCTCGCGCTGGTGATGCTAAGCGGCCTGTTCGCGTTAGGTGAGGAACTAAACTCAAGACCGGCTGCCGAACGCCATCCGGGAATGCTGGGTGGACGGCCCCCTGACGGCATCGATGTGCCAAGCTGGCCGATTGTGAAGGCAAGCAAAGGGAGCCGCCCGAGATGAACGCTACCATGATTGGGTTGGATATTGCGAAGACCGTGTTTCAGGTGCACGG
>DATDIC010000584.1:0-10753 GCA_036521275.1 Acetobacteraceae bacterium | reverse complement strand
GGAAACCAACAACTGGAGAGCCGTGTGCGGGAAAACCGCACGCACGGTTCGGAGGGCGGGGAGGCAAGCCTTCCCGACCCCTATCGGGATGGGTTCGCGGAACCATACCCGTGCTGCGGGGTTGGTTACAGATGCGCACGTTCTGCGTGCAGACGGCGGCGCGCGCCGTGCGCGTCAGGCGACGACGTCGACATCCGGTCGGTCGTCGCCTTCGGACAATTCAGAATGCCAGGCGCCGTGTTCGTCCTGATATTCGATATGGGTGGTGTCACCGCGAAGGTGTTGCTCGGCGGCGATTCGTTTGGCCGCAGCCAGAGCATCGGACCTGCTCGGAAATGGCTCGGAGAAGACATCGTTGAGCGTGTACGCCCAGCCGCCGTCGTGAGCGACGATCCGGTAATGAAGTCGTGCCATGTCATTTGCCCCGCAGTGATCCGGCGATGAAGCCGGACGATGGCGCGGGATCGTCCATCCTGCAAATATGACGGACGCGCGGGGAGCGGTCGATCCAAGCTGGTCTTTCGCCCTGCATCCCACTACCTTCCCGCGAATTCTCGCCGAGAGCCCCATGTCCGAACAGCCCGTCTACAAGCGCGTCCTGCTGAAACTCTCCGGCGAAGCCCTCATGGCGCGGCGCGATTACGGGCTCGACAACGAGATGGTCAAAGCCATCGCCGCCGACATCGGCGACGTCGCCGCCATGGACGTCCAGGTCTGCATCGTGATCGGCGGCGGCAATATCTTCCGTGGCGTCTCCGCCGCCGCGGCCGGCATGGAACGGGCTCAGGCCGACTATATCGGCATGCTGGCCACGGTGATGAACGCACTCGCCATGCAGGGCGCGCTGGAGCAGCGCGGCGTGCCGACCCGCGTGCAGTCCGCCATCCCCATGTCCAGCGTGTGCGAGCCCTATATCCGCCGCCGTGCGGAACGCCACATGGAAAAGGGCCGCGTGGTGATCTTCGCCGCCGGCACCGGCAATCCGTTCTTCACCACCGATACGGCCGCAGCTTTGAGGGCCGCGGAAATGGAATGCGACGCGCTGTTCAAGGGCACCCAGGTGGACGGCGTCTATTCGGCCGACCCGCGCCGCGATCCGCGCGCCGAACGTTACGAGGAGCTGTCTTACCAGGACGTGCTGGCCAATCAGCTCGCGGTCATGGATGCCGCCGCGATCAGCCTGGCGCGCGAAAACCGGCTGCCGATCGTGGTGTTCAACATTCACGCCCCCGGCGCGTTTGCCGCCGTGGTCCGCGGCGAAGGCCGGTTCACCCGAATCGTTGAGCGGATGTGATAGAGATATGACAACGACCCGGGACGGGAGGCAGGTGGCATGCCGACAGCCGATCTGAACCTATTGAAGCAGGATTTGAGCCGTCGCATGGACGGGGCGCTGGATACGCTGAAGCGCGAATTCGCCGGGCTGCGGACCGGGCGCGCGAGCCCGGCGTTGCTGGAGCCGGTGCGGGTACATGCCTACGGCAATGACGTGCCGCTCAATCAGGTGGGCACGGTCGCGGTGCCGGAAGCGCGCATGCTGACGGTCCAGGTATGGGATCGGTCGCTGGTGGGCGCGGTGGAGAAGGCGATCCGCGATGCCGGGCTCGGCCTCAATCCGGCGTCGGACGGACAGCTCGTGCGCGTGCCGATCCCGCAGTTGACGCAGGAGCGGCGGAACGAGCTGGCGAAAGCGGCCCACAAATATGCGGAAGGCACCCGCGTGGCGGTGCGCGGCGTGCGGCGGGACGGCATGGAGCAGATCAAGACGTTCGAGAAGAAGCACGATATCGGCGAGGACACCGGCAAGGACTGGCAGACCGAAGTGCAGAAGCTCACCGACCAATATGTAAAAAAAGTCGACGACATGCTGACCGATAAAGAGAAGGACATCCGTCAGGTCTGACCGGCGTCCATGCGCGCCAGCATCCGCCGTGCCGGTGGCGCCCCCGAACCGCGCCCGCCGACCCATGTCGCGATCATCATGGATGGCAACGGGCGTTGGGCAGCGGGGCGCCATCTGCCGCGCGCGGTCGGCCACCGCGAGGGGGCGAAGGCGGTTCGGCGCAGCATCGAGGCGGCCATCCGGCACGGCGTCGGGTGGCTGACGCTGTATGCCTTCAGCAGCGAGAACTGGCGCCGTCCGGTCGATGAGGTCTCCGATCTGACCGGCCTGCTGCGGCACTATGTCAGAAGCGAGCTGGCGGAGCTGAAGGCGAACGGGGTCCGTTTGAAGGTGATCGGCGACCGCGAACGCTTCGACGCCGGCATCCAGGCGCAGCTCGCCGACGCGGAGGAAGCCACCGGCGGCAACACGCGGCTGAACCTGACGGTGGCGCTGTCCTATGGTTCGCGGGCCGAGATTGCCGGCGCGGTACGCGCCATCGCCGAGCAGGTCGGTGCCGGCCGGCTGGAACCGGGCCAGATCGACGAGGCGACGGTGGCGCGACACCTGGCGACGGCGGGCATGCCGGACCCGGACCTGGTGATCCGCACCTCGGGCGAGCAGCGGCTGTCGAATTTCCTGCTGTGGCAGGCGGCGTACGCGGAGTTCGTGTTTCTCGACGTGCTGTGGCCAGACTTCGCCGAGCAGGATTTCGTAGCGGCGCTGGCCCAGTTCGGCGGCCGGGAGCGGCGGTTTGGCGCGCGTCTCGGTTGAACACCGCGGGACCGGAGCCGACCGATCCAAGGTGGCGGGACCTCCGCCGGCGCACTTTGGCGTCGCTGGTGCTGGTGCCGGTCGCGCTGGCGCTGGTCTGGGTGGGTGGAATCGTCTTCGATGTGGCGGCGGCCGCACTGGCATTGGGGCTGAGCTACGAATGGGCGCGGCTGTGCGGCAGACAGCCGGCATGGCTGGTTGCCGGGCTGGTGTGGATATGGATCAGTATTCTCGCCCTGGTTGTCCTGCGTGCGGACCCGATTGTCGGCCGGGCGAATCTCATCTTCGTGCTGCTGGTGGTCTGGGCCACGGATATCGGCGCCTATCTGGCCGGCCGGACGATCGGGGGCACCAAGCTGGCGCCGCGGATTTCGCCGGGAAAGACCTGGGCGGGCGCGGCCGGGGGCCTGGTCGCGGCGCTGCTGGTGGGGCTGGTTGCGTCAGGTCCGGCGGCGTTCGGACGGGCTGCCCTTGTGGCCGCCGGACTGTCCGTGGTCGGGCAGGCGGGCGATCTGGCAGAGAGTGCCGTCAAACGGCGCTTTGGCGTGAAGGACTCGGGCAATCTCATTCCCGGTCACGGCGGGCTGCTTGACCGGCTGGATGCGGCGCTGGCGGCGATCCCGGCGGCGGCGCTACTGGCCATTCTGATCGGTCATGGAGTAGTCCTGTGGCGATGAGCAGCACCGAGCGGACGGTCAGCATCCTCGGCAGCACGGGCAGCGTGGGAACGCAGACTGTCGAGCTGCTCGCCGCCGCCCCGGACCGGTTCCGCGTGCGGGCGCTGGTGGCCAATCGCAATGCGAAACGGCTGGCGGCGCAGGCGATCCAGCTTGGCGCCGAGCATGCCGTGGTGTGCGACGAATCTGCTTACGCCGAGCTGAAGGAAGCACTGGCCGGCACGGCGATCGCGGCCGCGGCCGGACCCGATGCGGTCGTTGCGGCCGGTGCCCTGCCGGCGGACTGGACGATGGCGGCGATCACCGGCGCCGCCGGGCTTGCCGCGACCCTGGCGGCGATCCGCCGCGGCGCGTGCGTCGCGCTGGCCAACAAGGAGGCGCTGGTCTGTGCCGGCGATGTGATGCTGCGCGCGGTGAAAGAAGCCGGCGCCACGCTGCTGCCGGTCGATTCCGAGCACAACGCGATCTTCCAGTCATTGGCCGACGGCAACCGCAGCGCCGTCGAGCGGATTGTGCTGACCGCCTCGGGTGGCCCGTTCCGCTGTGCCTCGCGGGAGGAGATGGCGGTCGCGACGCCGGAAATGGCGGTGAAGCACCCGATCTGGTCGATGGGCACCAAGATCAGCATCGACTCGGCCACGCTGATGAACAAGGGGCTGGAGGTGATCGAGGCGTCCCGGCTGTTCGGGCTGGACGAAAGCGCGATCGGCGTGCTGGTGCATCCGCAGTCGGTCATTCACGGACTGGTCTGCTATCATGACGGCAGCGTGCTGGCGCAGCTCGGGTCGCCGGACATGCATATCCCGATCGCGCATACGTTGGCCTGGCCGAAACGGATGGCGACCGCGTCACGCCGGCTGGACCTGGCGATGCTGGGGAAGCTGGATTTCTTCGAGTCTGACCTCGACCGGTTCCCCGCCCTGCGGCTTGCCCGCGAGGCGCTGCGCGCGGGTGGCGGCGCATCCACCATCCTGAGTGCCGCCAACGAGGTCGCCGTGGCGGCTTTCCTGGAGCGGCGGATCGGATTCCTGGACATTGCCGCGCTTGTGGCCCGGGTGATGGACGCCATGGGCGCGCCGCCCGCGGACACGCTGGAGGAGGTTGTCGGGCTGGATGCGGCGGCGCGGCGCAGGGCCGAGCGCATCGCCAGCGCCCAGGCGGCGTGATAGGCTAACGGCATGATAGACCAAGGAGTCGTTCAGAAATAACCGCGTCATCCCGTCATTCCCGCGAAAGCGGGAATCCACCGCCGCCCGCTGGATTCCCGCTTTCGCGGGAATGACGGTCGATTCGGTTGTTTCATGACGAGCCCTGACGCCATGATAGACTAACGGCACGATAGACCATTTGTAACAACCAGCGATAACAGGACTCCGAGTTGCTCCACGCTGTGCCCGAGTTGTTTCGCACCATCATCGCCTTTGTCGTCGTGCTTGGCGTGCTGGTGTTCGTCCACGAGTTCGGCCATTACCTCGCGGCGCGCTGGCGCGGCGTACATGTGGAGACCTTCTCGATCGGCTTCGGGCAGGCCTTGATGACCTGGACCGACCGGGTGGGCACCGTGTGGAAGCTGGCCTGGATCCCGCTGGGCGGATACGTGAAGCTGCACGGGCAGGAACGGCCGCAGGATGTGCCGCCGGAGGTGCGGGGGAGCTGGCTGGCAGGGCGAACGTTCCACGAGAAATCGGTTCTCTCGCGGGCGATCGTCGTCGCGGCGGGGCCGGCGGCGAATTTCCTGCTGGCGATGGTGCTGTTCGCCGGGCTGTTTTCGGTGGTCGGGCGGCCGCTGACCTTGCCGGTGGTCAGCCGGGTGATGCCCGGTTCGGCGGCGGCGGTTGCCGGCCTGAAGCCGATGGACCGGGTGGAAGCGATCGACGGCGCCCCGATCGCGACGTTCGAGGATTTGCAGCGAATCGTCTCGGCGCACCCGAATACGAAAATGCAGGTGCGGGTCCATCGCGGCGATGCCGACGTGACCCTGCCGGTGGTCAGCGGCGCGCACCAGCAGGACGGCCGCACGATCGGCCTGCTGGGAATCGAGGGTGGCGCGGTCACGTATCAGCACGTTTCGGTTCCGGTCGCGATATGGGCCGGCGTGACCGAAACCTGGCGGGTCACGGACGAAACCGCACGCGGCGTGGGGCAGATACTGGCCGGCCGGCACGGCGCGGATGATATCGGTGGGCCGCTGCGGATCGCACAGCTTTCGGGCGAAGTGGCGGCGCTGGGCGTGGGCAGCCTGATCTCGTTCATCGCGGTACTCTCGGTGAACCTCGGGTTGATCAACCTGTTCCCGATCCCGGTCCTGGATGGCGGGCATCTGCTGTTCTTCGCGTGCGAAGCGGTGCTGGGGCGACCGTTGCCCCCACGCGCTCAGGAATACGGGGTGCGAGCCGGGCTGGCGTTGCTGGCCGGGCTGTTCATTTTCGCCACCTGGAACGATCTGGCGCATTTCGGACTGTTCCATTGGTTCTCCGGTTGAGGGTTGACTTCACGCAGCGGTTCTGGCGCTTGTGACGCAAGGCGTGGTGTCGTTGCCTCGTGCGGAGCGTGGTTCCCGTGAATGAGGGAATGGCGGAAACGCACGGCAACGACCGGATACGTTCGGTGAGATGGGGGATAGCCGATTGATCCGCTTCCGTATCGCGCTGGTTGCCGTCGCCTGGCTGTTCGTTGGCCTGCTACCGGCTGCGGCAGCGCCAGCACCTGCTGCCGGCGCGCCAGCCGCGGTGACTGGCGGCGACGTTCCCAGCGGCGGCGTGATCCAGGCAATCCAGGTGCAGGGCAACCGCCGGATCGACGCCGCGACGATCGAGTCGTACATGCTGGTGCATCCCGGCGAACCGTTCGCGCCGGGGCCGATCAACGAAAGCCTGAAGACGCTGTACGCAACGGGGCTGTTCCAGGATGTCAGCCTGGCGCGGCAGGGCAACACGCTGGTGGTCCACGTGGTGGAGAACCCCGTGGTCAACCAGGTGCTGTTCGACGGCAATCACGTATTGACCGATGCCAATCTGAGCGGCGACGTCCAGCTTCGCAGCCGATCGGTGTTCACGCCGGGTGCGGCGGAAGCGGACCGGCAACGCATCCTGAATGCCTATGCCTTGCGCGGCTATTACGATGCGACCGCGGAGCCGGAGATCATACGTTTGCCGGAGAACCGGGTGAACGTGGTGTTCCAGATCAACGACGGCCCGGCAACGCTGATCAGCCGCATCACGTTCGTCGGCAACCATGCGTTCAGCCAGGGCCGGCTGACGGAAGCGATCAACAGCCGCGAGGAGCGCTGGTGGCGGTTCCTGAGCACGTCGGACCAGTACAGCCCTGAGCGGCTGGATTACGACGAGGAACTGCTGCGCCGGTTCTACCTTCACCAGGGCTATGTCGATTTTCAGGTCACCAATGCGACGGCGGAGCTGGCGCCCGACCGCAAAGGCTTCTTCCTCACCTTCACGGTCAGCGAAGGGGCACGCTACCGCGTCGGCAAGGTGGCGATCCATTCCCAGCTCAAGGGAATAACCGACCAGCAACTGAGGGGGTCCTTGCAGCTCGCGCCCGGCGACTGGTACGACGGCGACGCGGTGGGCCGCACCGCGGACGCCATGGAAGCCTATGTGCGCAACCACGGATTTGCGTTCGTGCAAGCGAATCCGCATGTGGACAGGCACCCTGACACACACACGGTCGATCTGGCGTTCGATGTCACCGAGGGACCGCGCGTCTATGTGGAACGCCTCGATATCGTCGGCAACCTGCGGACCCAGGACCGGGTGATACGCCGGCAGTTCCGCATTGCCGAGGGCGATGCCTACAATGCGAACTCACTGCATGAGACACGGCAGCGACTGAACGATCTCGGCTATTTCCAGAGCGTCAATATGACCACGGCGCCGGGTTCCACGCCGGACCGCGCGGTGATCACCACGACGGTGCAGGAAAAGCCCACCGGCCAGCTTACGATCGGCGGCGGATACTCGACGGATGCCGGGTTCCTGGTTGACCTTGGCCTGAGCGAGAGCAACCTGGTCGGCACCGGCATCAATGCCGGCATCAACGGCATCCTGGCGCAGAAGCGCAGCTCTATCGACCTGTCGGTGACGCAGCCCTATTTCATGGACCGCAATCTGCTGGTTGGCGGCGATCTTTTCCTGGTGCAGACGAACAACCTGGGCACCGAACCGTATGACGAACGCCGCGTCGGTTTCTCGCTCCGCACCGGCTACGATTTCACCGACCATTTGCGGCAGGTGTGGAGCTACTCGCTGGTCGGACGCACGGTGTACAACATCGCCCAGGGCGCGAGCTTCTATATCACCAGCCAATCCGGCTACACGCTGCTGTCGCAGATCAGCCAGGTGACCACGCTTGACTATCGCGACAGCTCCGTGGATCCGCACAGCGGCTACGTCGTTTCGTTGGGGACCGACTTTGCCGGTTTGGGTGGCAACGCCGAGTTCGTGCGACCGAAGATCGATGCCGGCTACTACATTCCGCTGCAACACTTCACCGGCAACAATGATTGGGGCATCGCGCTATCCGCCGGGGCAGGCTATTTCTTCAATCTTGGCAAGCAGGAATCGGTGATCGACCGGTTCTACCTGGGAGGCGACAACCTGCGCGGATTTGAAACCGGCGGCGTCGGTCCGCACGATGAAACCACCGGCGACTCGCTTGGTGGCCGGGTGTTGTGGACGGAGTCGCAGCAGTTGAACTTTCCGTTGCCCTTCATCTCGGCGGATCTGGGGCTGTCCGGGCACGCGTTTGTCGATGTCGGCGCTCTGACTCAGGGCACATTCGAGTCGGGAACTTGCCCCGGCTCGAACGTGCCGAGCGCCGGCGGCAGCGCGTGCCCACCAGTGTCGAATTCCGGCGCTCCCCGGGTCGGCGCGGGGCTGGGGTTGTCCTGGAGGAGCGGCTTCGGTCTGATCAATGTTGACGTCACACCCTTCGTCGTGAAACAGCCTTTCGATCAGACGCAAATTTTCCGATTCGGCTTCGGCACGAGGTTCTAGTGGTTCTACATCGCCTGTCAGCAGTGGTCGTACTTGGTGCGGCCCTGGTCGGTTTCCTCGCGGTTCCCGCCGCGCGCGCCCAGCAGGCGCAAGGCCAGGGACAGAACTGGTTCATGCCTGGGCAGCCACGACCATCGGCGCCGGAACGGCGGCCGCGTGCCCGCGCGCCGGCCCCGGCGCCAACGGCGGCGCCGATGGACACCACCACGCCGACCGAGGACGCGACAGGGCAGCAGGCTGAGCAGATCCAGGTGCCGCTGCCCCCGGCGCCAGCGGTTGCGGATGTGCCGCGCGGGGCGTTGCCGCCGGCGGCGGTGATCGGCGTGCTGGGCGTGCCTGACGTGCTGCGTGCTTCGCTCGCTTACCAGGCGGCGGACAAGATCATCACGGAACGGCGCCAGAAGATGAACGACGATGCGCAGAAGGAGCAGGTGAAGCTGCGTGACATGGGCCAGGAGCTGGCGACCGACCGGGCCAAGATGACGGCGGAGCAGGTCCGCGCGAAGGAGAAAGACCTGCAGGACAGGATCACCGAGTCGCGACGCAATTTCACCGAGCGCAACCGGATCATCCAGGAACAGGGGCAGTATGCGCTGCTGCAGATCCAGCGCACGCTGAGCGACGTGGTGCAGAAGGTGGCGGCGAGCCGCGGGATGAACCTGGTGCTGCAGCGGGCCGAGGTGGCAGTGAACATCCCGGAGTTCGACATCACGAACCAGGTGACCGAGGTGTTGAACAAGGTGCTGCCGACGGTCACCGTGCCGGCCGAGGGCGTTTCGCCGGTGAGCGCGAACCCAAGCCCGGTTGCGTCGGCCGAGCCGGCCGGGAAGCCGGCTGCGCAGAAGTCGCCGTAGGGACGTGGCCGAGGCGGAGGGCCGCCGGCCGGAAATCGCCGGCGATCCACGTTTTTTTATCTCCGCCGGACCGCATAGCCTGGCGGCGGTGGCCGAGGTCGCCGGGGCGGATGCGCCTAGCGCCGAACTGCTTCTAACGGGAGTAGCCCCGCTACAGACGGCGGGGCCGACCGAGGTAAGCTTCCTCGATAACCGGAAATACGCACACGCGCTGGCCGCGACGGCGGCCGGCGCGGTGATTGTACGAGCGGAGATGGCGTCCCGCGTGCCGGCCGGCTGCATCGCGCTGACGACGCGGGACCCGTATGGGGCCTGGGCACGCGTGGCGGCGCTGTTCCATCCGTTGCCGCCGTCCCGCCCGGGACTCCATCCATCCGCAGTGATTGCTTCGGAGGCGCGGGTGGACCCGAGCGCGGAGGTTGGACCGCTCGCGGTGATCGGCGCCCGCGCGGAAATAGGGCCACGCTGCATCATCGGGGCCGGCGCGGTGATTGGTGACGGCGTCGTTGTCGGACCGGATTGCCGGATCGGCAGCCATGTCAGCTTGAGCCATGCGGTATTGGGCGCGCGTGTGGTGATCTATCCGGGTGTCCGCATCGGCCAGGACGGGTTTGGCTTTGCGGCGGCCGGTGACGAATTCCACGCTGTGCCGCAGCTTGGACGGGTGATAGTGGAAGATGACGTGTCGGTCGGCGCCAACACCACGATCGACCGCGGCAGCCTGCATGACACCGTGATCGGTGCCGGCTCCTGCCTCGACAACCTGGTGCAGATCGGGCACAACGTCCATCTGGGCCGCACTTGCGTGGTCGTGGCGATGGTCGGCATCTCCGGCTCCACGATTGTGGAAGACCACGTCACGATCGGCGGCCAGGCCGGTTTCGTCGGGCATATCCGGATCGGCAGAGGCGCGCGCATCGGCGCCCAGGCCGGCGTTATGTCGGATGTTGCGGCGGGAGCCGAAGTGGTCGGCAGTCCAGCCCTGCCGGTGCGCGAATTCTTCCGCCAGATCGCCACGCTGCGGCGCTTGACGCGCAAGCTGGCGAGGGCGCGGAGCGAAAAAGGGGAGACGGACTGACCGCGATGGATGTGACCCATGCGCAGGAGGCCGCAACCGGTGCGATCGAGGTGGTGGATATCCGGCGCATCATGCAGGCGATCCCGCACCGTTATCCATTCCTGATGATCGACCGCGTGGTGGAGGTGGTGCACGACCGCTCGGCGATCGGGATCAAGAATGTCTCGGTCAACGAATCCTTTTTCCAGGGCCATTTCCCCAATCACCCGGTCATGCCGGGCGTGCTGATCATCGAAAGCATGGCGCAAACCGCCGCGGTTCTGGTGGTCGAGACATTGGGCCCCGAGGCGGCGGGGACGGTGGGGTATTTCATGTCGATCGACGGCGCGAAGTTTCGCCGGCCGGTGGTGCCCGGCGATCAGTTGCGCATTCACGTCGTGAAAGAGCGCAACCGTGGGAACGTGTGGAGGTTTCACGCGATAGCACGGGTGGACGACGTGTCGGTGGCTGAAGCGACTTACGCGGCCATGATCATG
>DATDIC010000583.1:0-2402 GCA_036521275.1 Acetobacteraceae bacterium | reverse complement strand
TTGATCCTCGCACGCATCGCCCGCGGCCTGCACCGCGCCAACGCGCTCGAAGCGAGGCTCGTCCGCAACGCCGACCGCCTGGACGCGGCACCCCGAACTGCTTCCCCAGAAAAACACCGCGCGCCCCGCCAAGCCACCGCGCCCTCCGCGGACGAAACCAACACCCGCCTCACCCACCTGCCCACGCCGGAACAGATCGCCGCCAAGGTCCGCCGCCAGCCGATCGGCGCCGTCTTCGCCGACATCTGCCGCGACCTCGGCATCCTGCCCAGCCACCCGCTCTGGCGGGAACTGCAGATCGTCATCATCAGAGAGGACGGCAACCTCGCCAACCTGGTGAAGGACATCCTGGATCAGGCGTTTCCGATCACACCCCCACCGCCTCCCGGATCGCCGGCACCACCGCCCTTGCGATTCCTAGCCCCTGCCCGCACCGGCCCGCCCTGAATTTTTCCCAGTAAGCACGACGCACGTCCGTGTCATTGCGAGCGAGCGAAGCGGCGAAGCAATCCCCATGGTTTCGTCGCTTCGGTCGCTCACAACGGCAATGTCAGAATCACTCGCGCATCAGCGGCAGTGAGACAGTATGGGCCGGTCGCTGCTGTCCGCTTCGCCCCGGGCGCACTCCACTACCTCAAAACAGCAGCCCCTTCTTCAGCATCCCGTGGATGCCCTTCTCGCCATTCACCGTCTGCGTCACATGAAAATCCACCGCCAGCGAGCAGAACTGATAAGCCTGCTCCCGCGACAGATTGCTGCGCGAGCAGATGAACGAAATCATCTCCCGCAGCGCCTGCTTCATCGCCTGATCGAGGTCCTCGTTCAGTCCCATGCTGATGAAGTGCGTCGGCGTCTCGGCCTTCGGCTGTTTCAGCAGCGGCCGTGACGCGCCGCCGCCCTTGTGCAGGACGAACGTGAAAGTCCCCGTCAGGCACATCTCCAGCGCGGTGACGCACACCTCGCCGTCGCCCTGCACGCCGTGCCCGTCGCCCACCGAGAAGTTGGCGCCCGGTACCCACACCGGTAGATACAGCACGGAACCCGCCGTAAGCTCCTTGTTGTCCATGTTGCCGCCGTGGATACGCGGCTCTTTCGAAGCGATCGTGCCGAACGCCGGCGGCGGCGCCACACCCATCACACCGAAGAACGGCGCCAGCGCCAGCTCCGTCCCCCACGGCAGCAGACAAACGCCGCGCGCCCGATCGACCGGGATGTGACTGAGCACCGTCTCATGGAAATCCTCCGGCAGCGTGCCGGCGAGCGGGCGAATGACATTGTATCCCCAGTCCGCGCCCGGCTCGATCTTCTCGATGCGGATCTCCAGCATGTCGCCTGGCTCGGCACCGGCGACAGCGATCGGTCCCGTCACGATATGCCCCGCCCGCATCGCCGGATTGGCCGCGATGATCGCGCTGAGCTCGGGCGGCACCTTGAGGCCGGCACTCGCCGGCGGGATCACGTCCTGACGACCGGAGACGCATTGCACCACCACCGTGTCGCCTGACTCGATGGTCATCACCGGCGGGAACATCGCATCGAACACACCGATGCGGACGGTCTGCGGCGAGGCGCGAAGCTGATGCTGGGCCATCCAATGCTCCTATTGGGCTGCGACGAGAGCCGATAGTAACGCAGGCCGGCGATCGCGGAACGGTGTCGCCTTCTCGAGTGCATCGGCGACGCGAAACACCGTCGCTTCCTGGAACGGCTTGCCGACAAGCTGGATCGCCACCGGCAGACCACCATCGCCAAACCCCGAGCAGATCGACATCGCCGGATACCCCGCGACATTGAACGGCATGGTGAAGCTGGGCTTCTGGCCGATATCCCACTCCGGCACTTCGTCGATCTTCGGCGCCTCCGAAGGCTGCGCCGCGGTCAGCACCACGTCCAGGGCCGCCATCGCCGCCTTCAGTTCGGCACGCAGCTCACGCCTCCGACGCACTGCCTGCACATAGTCAACACCCGACACCATAGCGCCGAGCAACAACCTCTGCTGCACGCGCGCGCTGAAATCGCTCAGCCGCGTACGCGCCCATTCGTCATAGGCCGCGGCGCGCTCGGTCAGTGAGATCAGCGTCCCGCAGGCATGCCACTCTGTGAGCGGCGACAGCGAAACCTCGCTGATCTGCGCACCAAGACTGCGGAACGTGGCGATGGCGGCATCGATGCCCCGTTGCGTCGCCGCGCTGACCTCGTGGTCCGTTTCGTGGAAATGCCGGATCACGCCGATGCGCATCCCCTTGATGCCAGTGCCAAGCTGTGCGGTGTAATCCGGGATCGGCCGCGATGCGCTCGCGGGATCGCGCGGATCGTGCCCGGCCAGCGCCTGCAGCATCAGCGCACAATCCTCCGCGGTCCACGCCATCGGACCGATATGATCGAGCGTGAACGCAGCGGGT
>DATDIC010000582.1:0-6795 GCA_036521275.1 Acetobacteraceae bacterium | reverse complement strand
CCTTCGGCGGCGGCCATAACGCCGCACTCTCCCGCGCCGGATGCCCGGGACCAGGGCACCATGGCGCATCCCGCAGCGGGAGACAATGCAGGAATGCGAGTCGCGCCAGCCCGGTGCGCATTTCTCCCGCACACGCGCCGGCGGCGGGAGGTCATCGAACCTTCACGGCCGTGTAACCACGACGGCGCTGCTCCGGGTTACATCGCGTCCGGCGAGTTACCGCAGCACACATGCAGACGCCGCGATCGGGGAAGGATCAGATGAAACCTGTTTTGCCGCTGTTTGGTGCCGCCGCGTTTGCCACTTCTGCGACGCTCGCGCTGGTCGTGGCAGCCGAGCGGTTCTCTGCCTGGTTACGTCGCGAGATCATATAGGGCTTTCCAGTCGTTCGCTGCTTCAGTCGAACGAAAGCGCCCGCCCCGGCCAATCCCTGACGTCGATCCGAGGCATCTCGAAACGGTCGGTGGTACGGCTGTACCAGCCGCGTCCGTGCATGCGGCCGATCAATTCCAGCGCCGGCGTATCGACGTGGCAGCGCACCGGATCCAGCACGAACTCGTCGGCGATATGGATGGCGAGCACCTTGCCCAGCACGACCGCGCGGTCCACGCCGACTTCAACGATCACCAGCCGCTCGCATTCGAGCGACACCGGGCTCTCGGCGATGCGGGGCGGCTTGACCCGGGTAGAGAGGGCGGTGGTGAGCCCGGCCTCCGCCAGTTCGTTCACATGCTTCGGGAACTCGATGGCCGTGATGTTCATCTGCTCGGCCAGTCGGTTGCTCACCAGGTTCACCACAAACTCGCCAGTACGGCGGATATTGCCGCCGGTGTCCTTGATATCGCCCGGCTCGCGGCCGCCGATGCCGATGACGACGACGGGCGGATGTCCCGATACGGCGTTAAAGAACGAGAAAGGGGCGGCGTTCAGCGTGCCGTCGGTATCCTGCGTGGTGACCCAGGCGATCGGCCGTGGGACCACGGTGGAAACTAGCAGCTTGTACGCGTTCTCCGCGCTTAGGGCGGCGAAATCGAACAGCATTGGGAAGCCTCGTGCAGGTTCGATAAGGAGGCTGACGGGTGCCTCCGCTACTGTCCAGAGGGCATGTTCATCACAGGTTAAGCATCACCGGGCAGGTTGCTGCTTTCCGTGCAACGGGAAAGGCGGCCATGCGGCTCCTGCGCGACCGGTCGATCAGTTTCAAGCTTGCCCTTTCGGCGGGGTGCGCGCTGCTGATGCTGGCCGCATTGGCGTGGTGCGCTCAACAGAGCATCGCGGTATTGGGTTCGGTGCAGGAGCGGGTCAGCCGAGCCGCGGCAGCCGAGCGGGAGATCAACCGCGCGCAGCTCGATGCCGAACGGATGCGGCGCATGAGCCGGGAGCTGCAGACCAGCCAAACCGTCGGCAATATCCGACAGATACTCGCTGACATCGACGAGGCGGCAACCGCGGCACGAGTGATCCTGCAACGCGTGAAGATGGTGGAAACCGAGCATGCGGCACACGAGATCGCGGCGGCACTGGCCGCATTGGACGGGTTCGCGGACACGCTGCACGCCGAAGCGGATCAGCGTCAGACGCTGATTGCAACGCGGCAGAAACGCCTGGTCGAGATGCGCCCGGTGTTCGAGCAGAGCTTGGCATCATTCGCGGACGAACTGGCCAAAGGTGGAGTGAGCAGCAGCGGCGTGGATGCGGTGACCGGCGGCGGGAAAGTGGTTGTAGCGGACGAGGTCCTGACGGCTGCGGGAGATGCGCTCACATCCTACCAGCTTGCAATGGCTCGCATGCAGAATTCTGTGCTGCTGTTCCTGGCGACCGGAAACCGCAGCGTGGCAAACGACATCGCCGACGCGATCATTCAGGCCAATGCTCAGATCTCAGTGCTGGAGAACGTGGGTCTGCCCGTGGGAACGGTGACCGACGCCAAGGTGATGGGCACCCTGGGCGAAGGCATTCGGGACGCAGCCCAACAAGTGGTGGGACAGACGACCAGTCTGGCCGAATTCGTGAATGGGCCGGTGGAAACGGCCAATCAGGCCATGTCACAGCGGTTGGCTGCGGCCGCACAGATCCTGTCGCAGCGAGTGGACGCCGGCAACCTGCAGGCGGTTCGGGCAAGGCAGACCGCCTGGCGGCGGATCGTCGTGCTTTCCAGCGGCATTGTGCTGGTGCTGTTGGTTTCTAGCGTAATAACTGGGCGCGCCATCGCCCGACCGATCCGGCGAATGACCACTGTCGTGCAGACGATGGCCGAGGGGGATACGTCGGTTCCGATCGGCTATGCCGGACGGCGAGACGAGGTGGGCCGCATGGCGGCGGCGCTGGAAATATTGCGTGGCGTCGCCGAGGACGCCTTTATCAAGCGTGAAATGATCCGGCAATTTCCCTTGGGAATGATGATGGCCGAACCAACGGGGGACTTCCGGATCACATTTGCCAACCCGGAAGCAACTCGAATGCTGATGCTGGTGCAGGATCAACTTGCGACACCTGCCGACCAGCTTGTTGGCCAGAAACTGTCGGAGTTCTATCCGGATCCCGAACGCCAGCGATCGGTTCTGGGAAATCCGGCACGATTGCCGGACAGGGCACGCGCGGTTTTCGGCCCGGAAACGTTCGAGCTGACAGCATCAGCAATTACCGATCGCAACGGAGGATATGTCGGGCCGATGGTAACGTGGCACCGGATCACCGGGCAGCTTCGGCTGGTTCAGCAGTTTGAGCGCAGTGTCGGCCAGGTGGCGCAGGCAGTGGGAACGCAGGCGGGCTCGATGCAGACCACCGCACGGGTAATGAGCGAGACAGCCGAAGCAACCGGACACCGGACCGCAGCGGTGGCGAGTGCCTCCACCCAGGCGGCGGCGAATGTGGATTCGGTCGCCGCCAGTGCTGAAGAACTTGCCTCCTCGGTGGCGGAGATTGCGCGGCAAGTGTCGGAGTCGGCCCGGATTGCCGGGCAGGCGGTGGATCAGGCGGCGGCGGCGGATCAGTGCATGGGCGGTCTCAGCGACGCCGCCGGGCGGATCGGCGAGGTGGTGCGGCTGATAGGCGACATTGCCGGGCGCACCAATCTGCTGGCGCTGAATGCGACGATCGAAGCCGCGCGGGCGGGCGAGGCCGGCAAGGGATTCGCCGTGGTGGCCGGGGAGGTGAAAACTCTCGCGACGCAGACCGCGCGGGCGACCGAAGAAATCGCCGCGCATATTGCGGCAATGCAGGGAGCGACGGGTCACGCGGCGGATGCGCTGCGCTCGATCACCGAAACCATCCGGCGCATGAGCGAAATCGCGACCGCAATTGCCGGCGCGACAGAAGAGCAGGGCGCGGCGACCCGCGAGATCGCCCGTGCGGTCCAGCAAGCGGCGGCCGGCACGGCGGAGGTGACCAGCAACATCACGCTGGTCGCCGAGGCGGTGAACGGGACGAGCGGACAGGCGGGCCAGGCCTTGGCCGCCGCAAACGAACTGGCCGGACAATCGGAGATATTGCGGGTGGAGGCGGAGCGGTTCCTTACGGCGATGCAGGAAGCGGCCTGAGAGCAATAGCGGTTCACGCGTACTGGTCAGACTCCATATCGCCTGTCACCGGTTTCTCATGCCCGATGATCTCCGCCTTGGCAGCATCGAGGAAGGCGGCCGCCAAGTCCGGGGTGTCTGAAAGCCGGGCCAGCACCACCGCCCCAACCATGCAGGAAAGCGCGGCGAGCGCCTCGTGGCGCGGCTGACCGGGCTGGCAGCGGGCGAGCGCGTCCACCATGCCGCGAATCGAAGCAGCGATGGCCTGCCGTGTCTCCGGCCGCCGGGCCATCTCGGCACCGATGGCCGGCAGCATGCAGCCGGAGCCGCTCGCCGCGACGTTCGCCGGGTCGAGATACGGTTCGACGATCCGGGCCAACCCCGCCGCTGGGTCAGGATCACGACTGAGCTGGTCCCATTTGGCAGCAGAGCGGATCAGCGATGCGGCCGCGACTGCGGCAACCAGCGCTTCCTTGGACGGAAAGTGAGCGTAGAACCCACCATGCGTCAGGCCGGCTTCGTGCATGATCGCATCGACGCCCACCCGGTCGATGCCATGCTGGCGGAACAGCGAAGCGGCCGCCCGCAGAATTCGCTCCCGTGTTTCCGCCTTCCGTTGCCCGGTTTCGCGCATCTGCGTCTCCCGTCGTGCATGACGATCGTGATCTTGCTGCTTGACTATAATATGACGCACGTCATGCTGAAGCGCAATCCGCTCGGGAGTCCGTCGTTATGGGGCCGCAGACCGCCGCCCGCCTTGTATCAGGCCGGGTGCACTATGCCTGGGTGATCGTGGCGGTGATGTTTGTCGTCATTGTCGCCTCGGTGGGCGTGCGCGCTGCCCCCAGCGTGCTGATCGTCCCACTGCAGCGGGATTACGGCTGGTCCGTGGCGACCATTTCGGGGGCGGTGTCGCTCAATATCGCGCTGTTCGGGCTGGTTGGCCCCTTCGCCGCGGCGCTGCTGCGCACGATCGGGTTGAAGCGCACGCTGCTGGCTTCGATGTCGCTGCTGGTGCTGGGCGCCGGCTCCAGCGCCTTCATTACCAGCGTGTGGCAACTGTACCTCACCTGGGGCGTACTGGTCGGAATTGGTTCGGGCGCGGGTATGGTGGGGCTGGCGGCGGCGATCGCAAATCGCTGGTTCGTTGAACGGCGCGGCCTCGTGGTGGGGTTGCTGACCGCCGGGAATGCCAGCGGGCAACTCATATTCCTGCCGATTCTGGCGAGCATCGCACAGTCCATCGGCTGGCGCAGCGTTCCCTGGACCGTGGCGCTGGTCATCCTGCTGCTGATGCCGGTGGTGATGCTGTTACTGGCGGAGGAGCCGGCGACGCTTGGCCTGGCACCTTTCGGCGGAAGCTTCGAGGCCGCGCAGCCGCCAACTCAGGGCAATCCCGTCCGCATCGCGCTGGAGGGGCTGGGCAGGGGCGTGCGATCGGTAGATTTCTGGCTGCTGTCGGGGACCTTCGCGGTGTGCGGGTTTTCGACCTACGGATTGGTCGCGACGCACCTGATCCCGTATTGCGCCGATCACGGCATCGCACCGGTGCAGGCAGCCACGCTGCTGGCGGCGATGGGCGTTTTCGACCTGATCGGCACCACCGCCTCCGGCTGGCTGACGGACCGCTATAATCCCCGTGTGCTGCTGTTCTGGTACTACGGATTGCGGGGGCTTTCCCTGCTGGCTCTGCCGTTTAGCGGGTTCGACGTGATAAGCCTGTCGATATTCGCGGTCTTCTACGGCCTGGACTGGGTGGCGACAGTGCCCCCCACTGTCGCACTGACGACGCAGGTCTTCGGCAAACGGGACGCGCCGGTCATGGTTTCGTGGATCGTTGCCGCGCATCAATTGGGCGGTGCTGTCGCAGCAATCGGGGCCGGCGAGGTTCGCACCCTGACCGGCAGCTACATGTTGGCGTTTATCGGCAGCGGCATTGCCTGTATGATCGCCTCGATGCTGGTCCTGCGGATCGCCCGCCGGCCGGCTCTGGTGATGGAAACCGCATGATCGATCTGGGCCTCTATCTCGGTTTCGTCCTGGCGACGGCGGTGCTGATCCTGATCCCTGGGCCAAACGCCGCGCTGATCGTCGCCAACAGCGTCGGTCGCGGAACACGGTTCGGGTTGATGACGGTGGCCGGAACCAGTAGCGCAGTGGTTGTGCAGCTCTGCCTGACTGCGCTGGGGCTGACCGCGGTCCTGGGCGCACTGGCAGTGTGGTTCGAGTGGATCCGCTGGATCGGCGTGGCTTATCTGCTGTCCCTGGGAGTGCGTCAGTGGCGGGCGCCGGTCGTCGATCTGACCCGGGCGGTCCCGCAATATCGGTCCATGCGCACGATCGCGATGCGCGGGTTTCTGGTTGGGCTGACGAACCCGAAAACCTTGCTGTTCTACGGGGCGTTTTTTCCGCAATTCCTTGACCCGGCGAGACCGATCGGCCCGCAGGTCGGGTTGCTGTGCGCGACATTCCTGCTGATCGCATTGGTCTTGGACAGCGGATGGGCGCTGGCCGCCGGACGGGCTCGGCGATTGCTGATGGCCCGTCCGCGGCTACGTAATCGCCTGTCGGGCGGCTGCCTGATCGGGGCGGGCATGGGACTGGCGCTCGCGCACCGGCAATAGCGCGCCTCGCCGGCCCCGCCAGCCATCGCGGGCTGTCCCATTACCACCTCCGCGGAGGCAGCGCGCCTTCCGACGCGTGCGGCAGACCCGACGATCACTCCGGGTCGATCACGCGCAGCACCACTGGGTGATACCGATCCCCATACCCGAGCCGTTCGGCCTCCCGCAGGCGCTTCATCGCGAGCTGCGCGCCGGGCACTGCCACCCCCGATGCCTCCGCCATTTCCAGTGCGTACGACAGGTCTTTCATCGCGTAGCGGGTCGAAAACGCTCGCTCGGGGAAATCCTGCGCCAGCATCGCTTTCATCCCGTGACTGCGCAGCACGAAACTGTCTCCGGAGCCCTTGGCGATGGTCGGCAATAACAGGTCGGCCGACACCCCGTTCCGCCGCCCGATCGCCATCGCTTCCGCCAGCGCCGCAGTATTCTGGAACACCAGCATGTTGTTAAGAATTTTCACCACCTGCCCACAGCCCACCGGACCACAATGCGTCACATCCGTTCCCATCGTCTCCAGCACTGGGCGGATATGTGCGAAGACCGGTTCGCTCGCGCCGACCATGATCGACAGCTCTCCGCGCGCCGCCGCCTCGCGCGTGCGCGCCACCGGCGCGTCCGCGAACGCGATTCCCCGCTCAGCCAGCCGCGCCCCG
>DATDIC010000581.1:0-2819 GCA_036521275.1 Acetobacteraceae bacterium | reverse complement strand
GTGACCTACTACAGCGCCGTCGCTACGCTGGCCGAGATCGCCGTCGATGCCGCCACCGGCAAGGTCGCGCTGCTGAGGCACCACACCATCGTCGAATGCGGCAACATGCTGGTGCCGGAACTGGTGTCCGGCCAGATCCAGGGTGGCACGGCCATGGGCATCGGCCACGCACTGCACGAGTACCTGCCGCTCTACGAGGGCGGCCCGGGCAACGGCACCTGGAACTTCAACCGCTACCGCCTGCCGCGTGGCAGCGATGTCGCGGTGTGGTCGCAGACCGCGGAGGTGCTGCCGCCGCTGTCTGATACCGATCCGCCGAAAGGCATGGCCGAGGTGGCGATGATCCCGATCGTCGCCGCCATCGTCAACGGCATCGCGCACGCGATCGGCCATCGCTTTCGCGAGTTGCCGGTGACGGCTGCGAAGATCCAGGGGGTTCTCGCGTGACCCTTCGCATGCAGAAACTGACCGTCACGGTGAACGGCACGACCCACGGACCGATGGATGTGCCCGAAGGCATGATGATGATCGACGTGCTGCACGAGATGCTGGGCCTGACCGGCTCACGCCTCGGCTGCGGCCAGGGCATCTGCCACGCCTGCGTGGTGATCTGGGACCGCGACGACCATACCAGCGAGGAAGTGCCGAGCTGCATCACGGGCGCAAATTTCTTCGACGGCAAGCGCATCCGCACCATAGAGGGCATCGCACGGCGCAACGAAACGGGTGGGATCGTCGCGCTCTCTCCCGTGCAGCAGGCGTTCCTGGACCATTTCAGTTTCCAGTGCGGCTATTGCACACCGGGCTTCGTGAATGCCGCCACGGTGCTGATGGAGCGGCTGAGGCGTGCGCCCGTGCTGCGCGAGCGGGTGGAGGAGACGGTGTCGGCAGCGTTGGAGAACCATATTTGCCGCTGCACCGGCTATGTGCGCTACTATGAGGCGGTGCGCGACCTGATCCTGGCGACACCAGGCCTGACGCGCGCCGCATGAAGCTGCGCCGCGTCGCCGTTCCGGTGGTCCTCGGCGTCCTTCTTGCCGTGGCGGCGTTCGTCGCAACAACCACGGCCACCGGGAGCGCCGGCAGCCAGGTGAAGGCGCCCCCCGACATGGCGGCGCGCGGCCGATACCTGGCCGCGGCCGCCGATTGCGCCGCCTGCCACACCGCGCCGGGCGGCGCGCCCTATGCCGGTGGCCTGGCGATGCAGAGCGGCTTCGGCACGATCTACGCGACCAATATCACGCCCGATCCCGAGTACGGCATCGGCCGCTGGACCGCCGCCGATTTCTGGCGCGCCCTGCATGACGGCATCGCGCGCGGCGGGCGGCATCTGTATCCGGCGATGCCCTATACCTCGTATCGTGGCATGACGCGGGCGGATTCGGATGCGATCTACGCCTATGTCATGCAGCTTCACGCTGCGCGCGTGCCAAACCGGAAGACCAATCTCAGCTTTCCCTACAATATCCGCCTCGGCATGGTGGCGTGGAACGCGCTGTTCCTGACCGACCATATCCCATCGGCCAGCAGCGGCAGTTCGCAGGCGTGGTGGCGCGGGCGCTATCTTGTCGATGTGCTGGGCCATTGCGGAGAATGCCACACGCCGCGCGGCTGGCTGGGGCAGATGAAGCTCTCGCGGCCAATGGCAGGCTTCGCGCTCGGCCGCTTCGCGGCACCCGACGTCACGCCCGCGGGGCTCGCCGCGCGCGGCTGGACGGGAAAGGCGCTCGCCACTTTCCTTGCAACCGGCCTCGCGCCGCAGGGCTGGGCGTTCGGCAACATGTACCCGGTGATCGTGCTCAGCACGCAGCACCTGAAGGGAGCGGACCTCAAGGCAGTGGCCACCTACCTGCTAGGCGACCATCCGCCGGTGCCGGCGCCGCTGCCCGGAGCGGCGGCCGACACGGAGGGTGGAGCAGGACGGGCCGCCTACGTCGCGGTCTGTGCCGGCTGTCACGGGTTGGACGGCAGCGGAGAACCCGATACGGTGGTCGCAATGCGCGACAACTCGGTGCTGCGACTGAGCGACCCGCGTAACCTGATCCAGGCCATCTTGCACGGCATCACGGCGCAGAACTTCCCGGATCAGGAGAGCATGCAGGCAATGCCAGGCTTTGCCGACAAGCTGAGCGACGCGCAGGCGGCTGATCTGGCTAACTATCTGCGGGCGACCTGGGGCGGACAGAAGCCGGACGTCACGGCTGCCACCGTGCGTGCATTGCGCTGAAGAGAGGGCGGCGTGCGAACTGTGGACTCTCACGCGGCCATTGTCACCGGATTATCCGCCACATAAGGCAGCCAGCAGGCGACGTGCAGCTCGATGATCAGCGGACCGCGGAGCGCCCCGAGCAAAGCACCTGGCACGTCAGCGTCGCCATCGGTCCAGCGCCATGCGGGCTCGGGTGCATGGAAGCCGTCCGACAACGCCGCGGCCTCCGGCCCCAGTTCCAGAACGGCCCCAGCGCTGCGCAGCACGATGCCTGATAGCGCGACGCCGAGCCGGCGCTGATCGGCATTCAGCCCAAGCAGGGCCGGCGTCGCGCTGCGCGAAGCGATGCGGAGCACACGCGGGCAACGGTCCAGCCGGAACAAATGCAGCGGGCCGTCCACGAGGGCGGCATCAATCGGCTTGCCGTCGGCAACCAGATGCAAGTTGGCGTCGCGTGTCGTTTCGACCTGCGGCGCACCGCCGGCGCGGTCGAGCAGACGGCGCCAGATGTGCTCCACCTGCGGGCCGTTGGCCAGTACCGGCGCACAGGGCGGCTGGCGCGTCCACGCCGGCACCGGCCCGTCGAACAACGCGCCGTTGCCGTCGTCTC
>DATDIC010000580.1:0-4458 GCA_036521275.1 Acetobacteraceae bacterium | reverse complement strand
TTCTGTCATTCCCGCCTGCCTTCTGTCATTCCCGCGACAGCGGGAATCCAGGCGAAACGCACGGAATTCCGAGGGTTTGGCTGGATTCCCGCGTTCGCGGGAATGAGTGCGTCCGCGAGGACGCTTTGTCAGCACGGTGCGAGTCCGTGCGAGAGCCTGTCGCGGGCTCTGTATTCGAAGGTAACTGCGTCGCCGCAAGGTGGGGTGGAGAGCAACCGGAGGGGAACCGACAGTCCGTAGAGCCTGCCCCCGCGAAGGCGGGGGATAACGACCCTGATTCGGCGTGAAGCTGCGGCGAGCCTGCTCATTTGTGGCGAAGCCTGGAAGCAACCGCTGGTGCTGAGGCGACTGATAAAGCGACCGCAGGGCAGCCCGCGTGTTTGGCTGCGAACAGCGGCGAAGGAAAGCGGGAATCCAGGCGAACCCTCGGAATTTCGTGGCCTTCGTTTGGATGCCCGCTTTCGCGGGCATGACGGATGTCGGGCATGACGGATGTCGGGCACGATGGAGCCGCGAATTCAGAGTCGTTCCCCGCGCGGCTTGGTGTCAGACAACCGCAGCGGCATGTCGCGCAGCCGCATACCGGTTGCATCGGCAACCGCATTGGCGATCGCGGCGGCGGCCGGCCCCTGGCCGCATTCGCCGGTACCCAGAAAAGGCGCACCGGCCCGGTCGATAACATGCACCTCCACACTGTCCGGCACCGCGTCGAAGCGGGCGATCGGGTAACTGCTCCAGTCGCGGCTGACGATCTTCGCCGGCGTGAACGCGACCTGCTCGAATAGCGTCCAGCTCATCGACTGCACGATGGCGCCCTCGACCTGGTTGCGGATGCCGTCCGGGTTCACCGCCTGGCCGCTATCCACCGCCGCGACCACGCGGCCGACGCGGATGCGCCCGCTGGCCGGATCGATGGAGACCTGCAGGGCGACCGCGCAATAGGCGCCCAGATTCTTGTAGCGGGCGAATGCGAAGCCGCGGCCGGACTGCTTCGGCCTATCCGACCAGCCGAAGCGCGCGCCTGCCATCCGTATCACGTCCCGCGCGCGCGGATCATCCAGGTGCAGCAGGCGGAACTCCACCGGGTCGCTGCCGGCCTCCTGCGCCAGTTCGTCCATGAAGCTTTCAATTGCAAACACGTTCAGGTGCGCGCCCAGCGATCGCAGCGCGGAGACGCGCACCGGCATTTGCGGGACGAAATGATAGACCACCCGCGCGGCGGGAAAAGCATAAAGCGGAATGCTGTTGCGGTCGCCGCCGCCCTCCGGCATCGGAATCGGGCGCGGCGGCGGGAGCACGAATGGCGGGTCCAGCGACTGGGCAGCCAGCAGCACCCCGGCGGGCCCAGGTCGCTGCGTGTGGACATTGCTCCACACGTCGAACGCCCAGGCGGCGATGCGGCCGGTGCCGTCCAGCGTGCCGCGTGCCTCCGCCACCATGGCGGGGCCGTACGGCTCCCAGTATTGTTCCTGCTCGCGCATCCATTGCAGACGCACCGGCCGGCCGGGCATGGCGCGCGCCAGCAGCGCGGCGTCGGCGGCGACGTCGTCGGCACCGTTCTGGCCGTAGCAGCCGGCACCCTCCAGGTGGATGCAGTGCACGTTGTGGTCGGGCAGGTGCAGCATCTCCGCCAGCGCGCGGCGCAACGGAAATACGCCCTGGGTGTGGGTCCAGACCGTCACGCGGTCCGGCGCGTCGAAGCGCGCGACGGCGCAGGACGGGCCGATCGCGCCGTGCGCCAGGAACGGACGCGAATAGCGCGCCTGCAGGGTGCGGCCTTGGCTGGGCACGCGGTCCGCCGCGGCCCGGTCCAGCACCACGATATCCTGCGCCGGAGCGGATTGCAGGAACGCGCCGACCGCGTCCGGGCGCGGCAGTTCATGGCCGGGCGCCCAGCGTGCCGTGGCGGCGAGCGCGCGCATCGCCTGGATGGCCGGGAACTCGCGCGCCGCAATCACGCCGAGAAAGCCGCCCTCGCGCACCACCTTCAGCACGCCGGGCAGGCCGGCCGCCGCGTCTGCATCCACCTCCAGCAGGGCGCCGCCATAGGCCGGCGGCCGCACCACGCGCGCATGCACCATCCCCGGCAGGCGCAGGTCCTGCACGAAGCTCGGCTGCCCGGTCAGCTTGCCGGGGATATCGACGCGCGGCAGCGAGCGGCCGACCAGCTCATACGCAGCAGGCGGTTTCAACGGAAACGGTGGCTGCGCCGATTGGTGCAGGTCGACGGATGCGGCAAGCTCGCCGTAGCCGATGCTGCGCCCGTCCGGCGCGATCACCTGGCCGGCCTCGGTGCGTAGCTGCTGTGGCGTCACGCCCCAGCCCCTCGCCGCCGCACCGATCAGCACTGCGCGAACCTCCGCCGCCGCATTGCGGATCGCGGTGCCGCTGTCCTGCATGGAATGGCTGCCGGCGGTGAAGCCCTCATTCGGCGTGCGTTCCGTATCGGCGGTAACCAGTGCGATCCGGGCCGGCGGCAGGTCCAGCTCCTCCGCCGAGACCTGGATAAGCGCTGTCTTGATGCCTTGTCCCAGTTCGACCTTGCCGGTCAGCACGGTGACGCTTCCATCCGGGCCGACACGGATCCACGCATCCAGTGCTGGCGTTGCAGCCAGATCACCGATCGGCGCCGGGGCGGCCCGGGCCAGCCGGAACCCCAGCAGCAACGCGCCGCCGCTCAGCACCAGGCGGCGCGGAACCCGGATCGCGCTCATTGTCGTTCCACCCCCGGCCGTTCCACCCTTGGTCGTTCCACTGCGGCCTGCGCCATTCCTGCCGCGGCACGCCGAACCGCCCGCAGGATGCGCATGTGGGTGCCGCAGCGGCACAGATTCGGCTGCAGGGCGGCGCGGATGTCCGCCTCGCTCGGCGATGCGCGGCGCTCCAGCAAGGCCTGCGCGCGCAGCATCATGCCGGGAATGCAGTAGCCGCACTGGGCTGCCTGCTCGGCGATGAACGCACGCTGCACCGGGCCGGGAGCCTCCGGCGTGCCCAGCCCTTCGATCGTGCGCACCTGGCGTCCGGCAACGGCCAACAGCGGCGTGACGCAGGAGAACACCGGCCGGTCGTCCAGCAGCACCGTGCACGCGCCGCACTGGCCTAGGCCGCAGCCGTATTTCGCACCATTCAGCGTGAAATCCTCCCGCAGCACATAAAGCAGCGGGGTGGCCGGGTCGGTATCGGATGCAACCGGATGTCCGTTAAGCATGAAACCAGTCATTGCCGCGCCTCCGCCCCGACATCGCCGGCGATTCGCGCGGCGTGCACCTGTTGCGCCAGGTACGGCCAGGGCGGCTGGCCGGCCGACTGGCGCAGCCATGCCAGCAGGGCGGCGATGTGCGCGTCGCTCAAGGTGGTTGCAAAACCCGGCATCCACGGCCCGCGCTGGTCGGGTGGCGGCTGGCGGCCATGCAGGATCAGCCGGATCGCCGGCCCCGGATCAGCGCCGGTGATCGCCCGCGTGTCGGGCAGCAGCGGTTTGCCGGCCAACACTCGCGGCGACCCCGCCGCATGGCAGGTCGCGCAGGCACCCTGGAACAGCGCCTGTCCGGTGTCCTGTCCGGACACTGGTGCAGCGAAGGCGCCGAGCGGCAGGCTTACTGCCGTCAGCGCGAGCCAGCTCGCGGAATATCGCATCGGCCTCTCCTGTGCCGCCGGGCAGAAGAACGTGGCGCGGTGCGGGGCGGTTTGCCGCTCAGCGAGCGGTCCTGACGGTGGCCACCGGGTTCACCGGCTGGCCGTCGCGGCGCAGCTCCAGATACAGCACCGGGCTCGATCCCGTCGGCAGCGTCCCCACCGGCGCGCCACGTCGCACGCTGTCCCCCAGATGCGCGTCCAGCCGCCCGAACCCCGCCAGCACGGCCGCGTAGCCGCCGCCGCAATCGATGATCAGCAGGTTGCCGTAGCTGCGGAACGGCGCCGCGAACAGCACCGATCCGGCGCACGGCGCGACCACGCGGGCGCCGGGTGCGGCGCGATAGGAAACGCCGGCCGCCGGCCCGGCCTCGGTCGGTTCACCCCAGCCGTGCACGATGCGACCGGCGACGGGGGTGGCAAGGGTCCCGCGCAGCGGCCCCGGGCTGGGGAGCACCGGCTTCGCCGCCGCCGCCGCAGCCTGTTCCTGCCGCCGCCGTGCCGCCTGTTCGAGCTGATCGAGCAGCCCGCGCAAGGTGGCCGCCTGGGCGCCCAGCTCGGCGGCGCGACGGGCATCGGTGGCGGATTCCTCCTCGGCGGCGCGGCGGCTTTCATTGGTGAGCGCGAGCTGGCGGTCGAGCTCGGCGGCGGCGGATTCCTGTTCGGCCTGCGCGGCGGCGAGCTTGGGCGTCTCCTGCGCCATCGCCGCGGCGGTGGCCCGGAGGGTGGCTTGCTGATGGCGCAGCTCCAGATACAGCACCGGGCTCGATCCCGTCGGCAGCGTCCCCACCGGCGCGCCACGTCGCACGCTGTCCCCCAGATGCG
>DATDIC010000579.1:0-13550 GCA_036521275.1 Acetobacteraceae bacterium | reverse complement strand
TCGAACCCGATGCAGGGGTGCCGCTTCTCCCGGCCGCTGGTGTAGGTAATGACGTAAGGAACACATTGCGACTCAAGAAGATCGAAAATCCCGGCCGGCTGCGCCTCGCCAACCAGCACCAGGCACTCGACCCCCTGCTCGATCAGCTTGCGGGCCTGATTGAGCCGCAAATGCTCCGAGACGTCGATGCAGCACAAGATCAGCGTGTAATTGGCCTTGCCGAGATCATGCTGCAGCGCCTCGATCAGCATGGCGAAGTTCTGGTGGCTGAGGGTGGGAATCATCACACCCACGATGCGAGTACGCAACGACGCCAGCGCCTTCGCAACGCCGTTCGGCACCCATTTCAGTTCAAGCGCCGCGCGGGAAATACGGTCGCGCAACTCTGCCGAGACCAGATCGGGCGTATTCAGTGCGCGAGAAACAGAGGCGGTCGATACGCCAGCGTGCCGCGCCACGTCCTGCAGCCTGGCCGCAGTACTGCCCGGCCGGCGAGTCCGGCGCCGCGCAATGGCGATCGCGGCGGCGGGCTCCGCACCTGTCATGCCAATGACGCGTCTCTCCAAACTGCCTCCTGCTGGAAGACCCATACCCGCGGCCCAAGGGGTCGCTGGTATGCGCGCGCAGGGTTGGTGTGGCGGCTGCGCGCGAAATTAATAAGTTACAGCGGTCCGACGATCCCGGAGGAGTCAGGACTTCGGGCCGCTGGCGTCAGACCGTCAGGACGACGTAGTCATGTTCGACCGTGACCGGCACGGTCTCCGCTTCGAACGGCCCCTTGGCCAGTACGGCACCCGGCTCTATCTCCACCGCGTATGTCCGCGCCTGCACGCTGTTGGGATCACACCAGGACTGCCCGGTCCTGAGATCGAATTCCCAGCAGTGCCAGGGACAGCGCAGCATCTCCCCCTGCCGCGTAAGCTTGTATTCGCCCGGAGCAGGCGATTCGAGCCGGCTGACGAGCATGCCACGACACAGCGGCGCGCCCTGGTGCGGACAGCGGTTGATGATGGCAAAGAACTCGTCATTGGCGTGAAACACCCCGATCTCACGGCCTTTGACCGTAACGATCTTGCACGAGCCCGGCGCAATCTCATCAACCTTGGCGACGATGTGACGGCTCATGGATCAGTCGAAACCATACAGCGCCCGCGCGTTCTCATGGTAGATTTTCCGCCGCCATTCGTCCGGCAGGGGAACTTTGAAGGCGAAGCGGGGATCGTCCTGGTCCCAGTGCGGATAGTCGGTGGAGAACATGATGCGATCGACACCAATCCATTCGATCGTGCGGAGCATGTCGTGCGGGCGTTCCGGCTCCTCGATCGGCTGGGTGGTGAGCCAGATATGCTGGCGCACATAGTCCGATGGCTTCTGCCGCAGGAACGGCACTTCGGCGTGCAGTCGCTTCCATGCCTTGTCGAGCCGCCAGCAGAGCGCCGGCAGCCAGGCAAAGCCGCCTTCGACCAGCACGACCTTCAGATTTGGAATGCGTTCGAACACGCCTTCGCAGACCAGGCTTACAACCAGGGTCTGCATGGACTGGGCGTACGACGGATGCTCCTCGTGATAGTATGAGGGCCAGCCGCCGCCGGTGGAGGGATGTCCGCTGGTGCCGCCGAGATGCAGCGAGACGGGAAAGCCGTTGGCGGCGCAGGCTTCCAGGATCGGCCAGTAGCGCTGCCGCCCAAGCGGTTCGAGGCCGCGCGGCGGGATCTGCACCTGGGCGAAGCGGCGATCGCCGGCCCTTCTTTCGATCTCGGCGATGGCGCCGGACTGATGCTCGATATTGACCTGGACGGCGGATTTGAGGCGCGGCTCCGGATCGCTCCAACGCGCGAGCTGCCACTCGTTCACCGCGGTGGCGAGGGCGGAGCCGAACTCGATGTTGCGCTCACCGGCGGCCCCCCCGACGAGCGGAGCGAGCAGGCCATACGAAACGTCGAACAGGTCGAGCAACTGCTTCTGCATGAAGGGCAGATCGGAGCCCGGATGCGTTCCGTCCGGCGGCCAGGCGTCCATGCGCTGGCCGTTGCCGGGCGACATGCGCGGATAGTTGGAGGCTTTCGACAGGCCCTGACGGGTGCGACCGCCGATCGTGCGACGATGCTCCCGCCAATGCGCCGACAGGAATTCGTCGAACTCCGCCGCCGACTTGTAGAACGGATGCACGTCGCAATCGATGAAGCCCTTGTAGATCTGGCTGACCGTTTCCGGTCGGCGATCGAGAACTGCCACGTTCATGATCTATGCCTCCGCTTCGCGTTCAATTCAGCCGCCGGTAGGTGGCCAGCGCGTTGTCCAGCAGCACCTTGGGCAGGATGTTCTTCGGCAACCCGGCAGGGATGGCGTCGGTTCCCTCGAAGTGCCAATGCGGATAGTCGGTGGAAAACAGCAACATATCGTCGGAGCCGATTTCATCCAAAATGGCCTGCACCTGGTCCTGGCCGGGCGGATCATCGAACGGCTGGACGGTCAGGCGGACGTGATCGCGGATGATCTCTGACGGCGGCCGGTTAAGCCACGGTGTCTCGGAGCGGACGCCGCGCCAGGTCTTGTTGATGCGCCAGAGATAGGCAGGCAGCCAGGTCACGCCGGATTCGATCAGCACGACCTTGAGCTCGGGATATTTGAGGAAGACCCCTTCCGCGACGAGGCTGTTGAGCGTACCCGCGAAACCGGGCGCCTGCGACACGTAATCCTCGATGTAGTACGATGGCCAGCCGACTGCGCTGGGCGGATGGCGGAAGCTGCTGCCGGCATGTATGCCGATCGGCAGTCCATGGCGCTGCGCCGCTTCGTACATCGGCCAGTACTGACGACGACCAAGCGGCAGTTCCGTCATCGAAAACATCAGCACCTGGACGAAGCGCTTGTCCGCAGCGCGATGCTCGATTTCCGCCGCCGCGAGGTCGGGGCTGTGCATCGGCACGATGATAGAGGCTCGCAGCCGTGGATCACGGTCGAGAAACTCGGCGGCAATCCAGTTGTTGACCGCCCTGCACAGCGCGGCGGACAGATCTTCGCTGAACATCACCTGCGAGCCGTGCAGGACGTTGCAGATGGCATAGCGCGGATTGAACGGTTCCAGCACATGATCGCGCAACTGCTCGAACTGCGAGGCCGGGAGACCCTTCGCCGGCTTCCAGTCTGGCCGGCAGTTGATCGGCGCATTCGGCGGATAGGCGCTGATCTCAAGATTGTCGCCATCGATGCCGCGGCGGAGCACGTGCTCGCGCCAGTAATCGTCCAGGTAGGGGATGAGTGTGCGCGTATTGGGCACGGTCAGATGAACGTCACAGTCGACGAAATCTGCTGCGGGCGTTTGGGCCAGTCCTGCCATATATGCCTCGAAACGGGCCCGCACCGTCCTTGGCGGGCCAGACGACTTGGTAAGCGATTACAGACGCCCTGTCCAGCCCGCCGGCACAGGTTCTGTCCGGCTGGGTGGACAAGGCACTGGACCCCAGTCGTGTAATCGCTTACTCATTTCGCCAATGACCGAGGCGACAATGATCGGGGGGATCGTCGAATGCGTGGCCTGATGTGTATCGCGGCGGGCCTGTTCGCGGTCGGTGCGTGCCTGCCGGCGCGGGCGCAAAAGGCTGATGTCGTCCATTTCTGGACCAGCGGCGGTGAATCGCGCGCAGTCGCCGTGTTTGCTCACGAATACCAGAAGCGCGGCGGCACATGGGTGGACGATCCCGCCATCGGGCCGCAGGCGGAGTTCGCACTGGCAATGAACCGCATTGCCGGCGGCAACCCGCCGACAGCGATGCAATGGCAGACCGGCGCTCCGACGCGCGAGCTGGCCGAGCAGGGGCTGCTCGCCAATCTGGACTGGCTGGCGCAGCAGGGCGATTGGAAAAAGAACCTGCCGCCGCTGCTGCTCGACAAAGTCACCGTGGATGGTCACGTCTACAGCGCGCCGGTGGACATCCACGGCGCCAACTGGATGTTCTACAGCACCAAGGTGCTCGAGCAGGCCGGGGTGCAGCCGCCCAAGACCTGGGATGAATTCTTCGCCGATGCCCCGAAGATCAAGGCCGCCGGTTATATCCCGTTTGCGTTCGGCGCCAACGCGCAACAGGAAAGCTGGCTCTTCATGGCAATCCTCGCCGGGGTCGGCGGCGCGGACCTCTATCGTGCGATCTCCATCGATCATGACCCGAAGGCCGCCGGCAGCGACGGTGTGCGCAAGACATTCGAGACGATGGGAAAACTGCGCGATTACGTGGATGCGGGAAGCCCCAACCGGAAATGGAACGACACGCTGGCGCTGGTGGAAACCAACAAGGCGGCAATGATGGTCGTTGGCGACTGGGCGAAGGGGGATTTCGCCGCGGCGAACCTGACGCTCGACAAGGATTATGGCTGCGCGCTGTCGCCGGGTACGGGCGATTCCTACATCATGACGATCGACGCCTTCGCGTTCCCCAAATCGGACAAGCCCGATCAGATCGAAGCCCAGCACAAGCTGGCGTCACTGATGATGGATCCGGCGGTACAGACGGAATTCACGCGCAACAAGGGATCCGTGCCGTCGATGCTGAACGCCAATATCGAATCCCTGGACCGCTGTGCAAGAGAGGGGCAGCAGGTGATGGCACGCGGGCCGACGCACCAGTTGCTGAATTTCTATCTCGTGTTCAGCCCTGACACTTACGGCCAGTATGTCGATGTGCTGGCCCAGTTCTGGGCCAACCCCAACATGACCCCGGCGGACGCGACGAAGAAATTTGCCGCGATCGTCGCGGCGGCAGGACAATAGTTCCGGAAGAAAGCGAAATGACCGTGTCAGTCCGCACTGCGTTGGGCCTGGGTTTCTGTGCTTGCATCGGACTGGCGGTTGCAGCCCCGCCCGCGGTCGCGCAAAAGGCCGATGTCGTTCACTTCTACACCAGCAGAAGTGAATCGCTCGCGATCGGCGTGTTTGCCAAGGAGTACGACAAGCGCGGCGGCACCTGGGTAGATGATCCCGCCGTCGGCCCGCAGGCAGAGCAGGCGCTGGCACTGAACCGGATCGCCGGCGGTGATCCGCCGGCGGCGATGCAATGGCAGGTTGGGCCACCCACGAAAGAGCTGGACGACCAGGGGCTGCTGACGCATCTCGATGATCTGGCGAAGGCGGGGCACTGGGCGGATCACCTGCCACCACTGATCCTGCGCAACGTGGTGCTCAACGGACATTTCCTGGCCGCGCCGGTGGATATCCATGGCGTCAACTGGATGTTCTACAGCGTCAAGGTGTTCAAGGACGCAAACCTGGAGCCACCGAAAACGTGGGACGAGTTCCTGCAGGAGGCGCCGAAGCTGAAGGCAGCCGGCATCATTCCACTGGCATTCGGCGCCAATGCGCAGCAGGAGGTGTGGCTGTTCATCGGATTGCTGGATGCCATGATGGGGCGCGACGGCTACATGGCGATCACCGTCAAGCACGACGCTGACGCGGCGGCAAGCGATGGTGTGCTGAAGACGTTCCAGACGATGGGCCAGTTGCGGCAATATGTCGATGCCGGCAGCCCGAACCGGAAATGGAACGACTCGCTCGCTTTGGTGGAAACCAACAAGGCCGCGCTGATGATCGTCGGCGATTGGGCCAAGGGTGAGTTCGAGGCAGCAAATCTGAAGATCGATCAGGACTGGGGCTGTGCGCCGGCACCGGGGACGCAGGACAGCTACATCATGCAGACCAATGCCTTTGCGTTTCCGAAGACGAGCAAACCGGAGCAGATCGCGGCGCAGAAAAAGCTGGCGGAGGTGTTCATGGATCCGGCAGCACAAACGGAATACACGTTCTACAAGGGCTCGATCCCGTCGCGGCTGGATGCGGATATCAGATCGCTCGACCGCTGCGCGCAGCTCGGACAGAAGGTGATGGCGGAAGGCCCGGCGCACCAGCTTTCACATTTCTCGCTGTCGTTCACGCCCGATGTGGCGGGACAGATCAACGATCTGCTGGGCCAGTATTGGGCGCATCCAGAGATGTCGGCGGATAGCGCACGCAAGCGGTTCGCGGCGATCATTGCGGGAATTCAGTAAGGCATCACGGGCACGAAAACGAGGATGGCTTTTTCCGCTCCGGTTATCGGCGGAACTCTGTCAACGGATCGAACAGGGAAAGGTGATCGGCCAGCAGAGCAAGCCGGACGCGGCCGGTAAGGCCGCGGGCGGAATGTGGGATCAGCCGGGCCGAAACGCGGTGCTCGCCGCACTGGAACCAACCGAGCGTGTCGGCACCCATCGGCTCCATGAACAGCGCCTCTGCCTCAGCCAGGCCGTCCGGCGATCCTTCGCTGGTGAGAACGACATGCTCGGGCCGGATGCCCAGAATGACCTCCTGCCCAGGAACCGGGGTTGACCTGAAGCGATAGCCGTTCAGCGGAACATTTACCCCGCCGACGGCAACGCATGGCCGGTCGCCACCCACCATGCGACCGCGGAGGAAGTTCATCGCTGGTGAACCCACGAACCCCGCCACGAACAGGGTTGCCGGTTGCTCATACAGTTCGTCAGGCGCTGCGTATTGCTCGATACGGCCGCCGCGCATGACCGCGATGCGGGTTGCCAGCGTCATCGCCTCGATCTGGTCGTGCGTGACGTAAACGATCGTCACGCCAAGCTCCTGGTGCAGGCGCTTGAGTTCCACCCGCATCTCGGTGCGCAGCTTGGCGTCCAGGTTGGACAGCGGCTCGTCGAACAGGAAAACCTTGGCGTTCTGCACCAGCGCCCGCCCGATCGCCACACGCTGCCGCTGACCGCCGGAAAGCTGGGAGGGCTTGCGGTCCAGCAGCTCGTCGATCTGCAGCAGCTTGGCCGCCCAACCCACCCGCCGCGCGATTTCCGGCCGCGGCACGGAGCGCACGCGCAGGCCGAAGGAGAGGTTCTTGCGCACCGACATGGTAGGATAGAGCGCATACGACTGGAACACCATCGCGATGCCGCGCTTGCTCGGCTCGCGCTGGGTTACGTCGGTGCCGTCGATTTCGATCATGCCGCTCTCGATATCCTCCAGCCCGGCGATAGCGTTGAGCAGAGTGGACTTGCCGCAGCCCGACGGTCCGAGAAGAACAGTGAAGCCGCCAGAATCGATCGGCAGGTGGATGTCCTGGAGTACGCGCAGAAGCCCATAGGACTTCGACAGGCCGGTAACGAAAACCGCTGACATGCTAACCCTTCACCGCGCCGGCGGTGATGCCGCGCACGAAATACCGCCCGGAAAGGAAATAGATCAATAGGGGCGGCAACGCGGTAAGCAGCGCGGCGGCGGTGTTGACGTTGTATTCTATCTCCCCGGTGGAGGTGGTGGCTAGCGCATTGAGTTGCACGGTCATCGGCATGTTGTCACGGCCGGCAAAGATCAGGCCCAGCAAATAATCGTTCCAGATGCCGGTGGTCTGCAGGATGGTCGCAACGATCAGGATGTTCACAGACAAGGGCAGCATCACGAAGGCGAAAATGCGCCAGAAGCCGGCGCCGTCGATCCTTGCAGCTTTCACCAGCTCCTCCGGCAGGCCGACATAGAAGTTGCGGAACAGCAGCGACATGACAGGCAGCCCGAACACGACGTGAACCGCGACGATGCCGGCCAGCGACCCATAGATCCCGGCCGTGCTGACCATCTTCACCAGCGGGTACAGGATCACCTGGTACGGGATGAAGGCGCACAGCAGCAGCAGCAGCATGATGATGTTGGCACCGCGCACGCGCCAATGCGACAGGGCATAGCCGGTGATGGCACCGGCGGCCACCGAAATGATGACACTCGGCAGCAGGATACGCACGGAATTCCAGAAACCCACCCGGATGCCGCCGCATTTCAGGCCAGTGCAGGCGGACGACCAGGCCTTGATCCACGATGCGATGCTGGGCGACGCGGGAAGCGTGAAGATGGAGAAGGTCCGCACCTCCGCCGATGTCTTGAATGACGTGGCGATGACGACCAGCAGCGGGATGGAGAAGAACAGGCAAATCCAGACGATCAGCGTATAAAGACCGATCCGGCCGACGCGATCGCGCCATTGCGCGGTTGTCATCGGTTTTTCCGCGCCAGTTCGTAATAGAGATATGGTGCAACGATAGCGAGCACCGATCCCAGCATCACGGTCGCCGCGGCGGAAGCCTGGCCGATATTCGCGCGCTCAAACTCGAAATCGACAACGAATTTGCCGGGCAGGTCGGAGGCGAATCCCGGCCCGCCATTCGTCATGGCAACCACCAGATCGTAGCTTTTGACCACGGCGATGGCGACAAGGACAAGGCAGGTCACCACCAGCGGTCGCAGCATCGGCAGCACGATGCTGGCATAGGTCCGCCAGACAGGGATGCCCTCGATCCGCGCGGCTCGCCAGATCTCCCGGTCCACTCCCCGCAGACCGGCGAGCATGATCGCCATGATCAGGCCGGACTGATGCCATATGCCGGCAAAGACCAGCGTGTAGATGGCGGTCTCAGGCTGGGTGATCCAATCGAACCGGAAGTCGGTCCATCCCAGTGCGCGCACCAGTTGCTGAACCCCGATTGTGGGGCTGAGTATCCATTGCCAGGTCAGGCCGGTAACAATGAACGAGATCGACAGCGGATAAAGCAGAATGGTACGGAAAATGCCTTCGAAACGAACGGAACGGTCGAGCAGGACCGCCAGCAGAATGCCGAGACCGAGCGTTCCGACGATGTCGAGGAAGCCAAAAATGAACATGTTGGAGTAGGCAACCTGCCAGCGCGGCGTTGCGAACAGGCGCACGTACTGGGCAGTACCGGCGAACCGGTAGACCGGCAGCAGGAAGGATCGCGTGAGCGAGATGTACACCGTCCAGAACATGCTGCCGTAAAAGCAGAACACCATGATGATGACGGCGGGAATCAGCGCCAGGCGGGCCGCGCTGCCGCGCACGCGATAGGCGGCGCGCCGGCGCCGTTCGATCGGGCGCACCGCATCTGCAAGGCTGGCGAGCGGCGCCTCCAATGGCACCGGCGCGGGCGCCGGCATGCGCTACTGACCGGCGCCAGCGAGGATCGTCGAAAGTCGCTTCGCCGTGTCAGCCGGCGTCGAGGAGGGATTTGCCCAATAATTGACGAGCAGGTCCTCTATCTGGCCCTGCGTGTCCGGGCTGAACGCGAGCGCAAAGTTGGGAAGCTGGTTGTCCGGCTTGCTCAGCACCTTTTGGCCGAGTTGCGCGCAGGCATCCAGATCGGCCACATTGGCGTCCAGACGCGCAGGCAGCGCACCTTTGTAACGATTGAACTCCGTCTGCACCGCCGGGTCCATCATCAGCGTCGCGAGCTTATCCTGTGCCTCGATCTGATCGGGCTTGCTGGTATTCGGGAACACGAAGACATCCACGGTCATGACATACGAATCCTGATTGCCGGGGGCCATCTGGCAACCATAATCCTTACCGACGGTCTGGTTGATGGCCGCGAAATCGCCCTTGGCCCAGTCACCGACGATCATCAGCGCGGCCTTGTTGGTTTCAACCAGCGCCAGGCTATCGTTCCATTTCCGGTTCGGGCTGCCGGCGTCCACATATTGGCGCAACTGGCCCATGACGGAGAAGACGTGCTGCATCCCCTCACCGGCGGCAGCCTTGGGGTCGTGGTCAATGAACACCTTGCGATAAAGGTCCTTGCCGCCGACGCCGACCAGCAATGACTCGAACAGCCAATCCACCTGCTGCGCGTTGGCGCCGTAGGCCAGCGGAATATAGCCGGCGGCCTTGATCTTTGGCGCATCGGCCAGGAACTCGTCCCAGGTTTTGGGCGGCGCCATGTTCAGGTCGTGGAATATCTTCTCGCTGTAGAACTGATAGTTGGCGCCGTGAATATCGACCGGCACGGCGATTACGTGGCCGTCATAGGTGATGTTCTTCGCCAGCAGTGGCGGCAGGTTCGCCAGCCAGTTGCCCTTCTTCGCCAGATCGTCCAGCGGGCGCACCACGCCCTGCTCCGCCAGTTGTTGCACCGCGACGCCAATGTTCCACATCAGCGCAGTCGGCGGATCGCCCCCGGCGATGCGGTTCAGCGCGGCAGCGTGTTCCGCCTGCGGTCCGATGGAAGGATCGTCCACCCAGGTGCCCCCGCGCTTGTCGTATTCCTTGGCGAAGACGGCGACCGCGCGGGATTCCCCGCCGCTGGTCCACCAGTGCATCACATCCGCCTTCTGCGCGAACGCCTGGGGCGCCCCAAGCGAGGCGCCGACGATTGCCACCGCAAGCATGATGTTTCTGGACATTGGTTGCCTCCCTCGGCATTTTGGCGATGTTACCGCTTACAGCAAGCGTCCGCTGGAATGGCCGGCGCTGTCAAGCCTGCCTGGCGGTTCAGGAACCGGCACGCAAAATGTCGTCGGCAATCTTCTCGGCAACCATCATGGTGGGAAAATTGGTGTTGGCGCATGGCACCACGGGGAAAATGGAAGCATCCACCACGCGCAGCCCGTGCACGCCATAAACGCGGCCGGCCGCGTCGGTGACCGCCAGCGGATCGCTCTCCTCGCCCATGCGGCAGGAACAGGAGCAATGCCACACACCGACCGCGGCGCGCCGGATATACGTCTCGAGGGCTTCGTTGTCCTGCAGCGCCTTGTTCAACCCGGCTGATTCCATGATGAACCCTTGAATGACGAATCTCCGCAGCAGCGCTGGCCCGTCCATGAAGCTGGCGCCGATGCTGGTAATGATCTTGTTCTTTGTGTTGTAGGTGCCTACGCGGCGAATCTTGTCGGTGAAGCTGGCTGGAAACACATCGGAGGTAACCGCTTTCAAAGCCGGTAGCTCATGCAGTGCGGCAATTTTGCGAAAGCCCTTGGCGAGCCGTTGCAGATCCCGGTGGTCGGACAGCAGATTGAAGTCCACCTCCGGCTCCTGCCGCCAATCAGCCGAAGCGAGCCGCACCTGACCGGTTTCCGAAAAAGTCTTGTTGACCCACAGGGTAATGACGGCGATCCGGTCGCCGATCGCATGCCAGGCCGATTTGTTGGAAACGGTCAGTGCCATGTCGCCAGGCGGGGCGTCATCGAGCCCGGAGGAAAAGCGCATCCCGAGATGCAGCGAGCGCTTGCTATGGGGATTCCTGCGCGCACCCGGCTTCAAGTACGACGCGACGGAGATGGATGGGTGGTCCATCAGGCGCTGGCCGACGCCGGCGCGGGCCTCGCGGATCGGGATGCCAAGGTCGCGCAAATGCCCGATGGGACCTATCCCCGCGCGCAGCAGCATCGCCGGAGAATGGAGCGCGCCACAGCAGATGATTACCTCGTTGGCGCGAAACTCCACCGGCTGACCCCGCACCACGGCGCGGATCCCGATGCAACGTGTTTCCTCGAAAACCAGCTCAGCAACCTGGGTCTCCGCCAGGATTGTCAGGTTTGGCCGCTGCCGCACCGTGGGTCCCAGATAGCCGATCGCCGCCGAAACCCGCCTGTCGTACAGGTTCGACATGGCAAGTGGATAATAGCCGTCCTGAAACTCGCCATTCTGGTCCGGCACGTATCGGTAGCCCGCTGACTTGAACGCGTCCGCCACCGCCTTGGCATAGTCGGACCAGTTGTCCGGAAACACCCGGCGGACCGGGATGCGACCGTCAGCGCCATGCAGCGGACCATCGAAGTCGATGTCCCGCTCCACTTTCCTGAAATACGGCAGCACCGTTTCCCAGCGCCAGCCACGACCGCCGCGCTGCTCCCATTCGTCGTAATCGCGCGGGGATCCGCGGTTCGCAAGCTGCCCGTTGACGGACGATCCGCCGCCCAGAACCCGCGCCTGCTCGTAACGCAGTTTGCGTGGTCTGGGGGCATCCGGATCGTTGTGGGGAATGGCCTCAGTGGTGACGCGCAGCTCGGTCCACAGGAAGCGTGGATTGCGCGACGCATATCCCGACCGGCTGTCCAGGATCGGCTCCGGCACGCGGCCATCTGGCGTGTCTTCGCCTGCTTCGCACAGCAGCACCTCGTTGGCACTGCGGGCAGACAGCCGGTTGGCAAGAATGGAGCCCGCGGACCCGCCGCCCACGATGAGGTAGTCATACGTCTTCTGCATTCCGTACGTATTCCGCCTGGCCTCGGTGATGGCCCGCATGCCCCGGCATTGGCCGGAGGCTGACTGTGTGTTGTAATCGCTTACGTAAGCTGAAGGCCCACCGAGCACCCTGTCAACCCCCGGTGCTCTCACCGGACTAGCTGCACATCCTGAAGTGCGGAGACCAACCGTGCCGATACGGGACACCGAGAGCTGGATGCTGCGGTTCGCCTCCAACCACCTGGCGGCCGAGCGCAGCGACGAACAGTTTGAATTGATCGGCGCGACACTGACCGACGCCGCGGGCGTACAGGGAACAGGGTGGACCTTCACCTCGGATCATGGCGGCGGCGAGGCCATCAAGGCGCTTTTGGACCTGCTGCTTCCCCGCGTTGCCGACCGTGAGCCGGACGACGTGGAAGCGATCAACGATTGGCTGTTTCATCTGACGCACCGGCTTGGCCACGGCATTGCATCCATGGCGATCTCCGCGATCGACATTGCATTGTGGGACCTGCGGGCACGGCAACGGAACGTGTCCCTGGCCCGGCTGCTCGGCCAGGTGCGCGATCGCGTCCCGTGTTACGGCAGCGGAAAGGCAAGCCCGACGCTGACGATCGACGAGCTGGTCGCGACCTCGGTGGAATACATTCACGACGGGTTTCAGGCGGTGAAGATCAGGATCGGCCGCGATCCGGCGCACGATCAGGAGCGAGTGCGGGCCGTGCGTGAGGCGATCGGCAGTGACGCGCGCATCCTGTGCGATGCAAACGAACGCCTGGACCTACCGACCGCGCTTTCACTCGGCCGCAGGCTCGCGGATCAGGACATTTTCTGGCTGGAGGAACCGCTGCTATCGCAGGATATCGACGGCTACCAACGCCTGCGCGCCGCCTTGCCCATGGCAATCGCCATGGGAGAGCACGTCCACGCCCGGCGCGACTTCATTCCGTATATCCGGGCTGGAGCAGTGGACGTGTTGCAGCCGGACATGTGCCTGGTTGGGGGCATAACGGAGACCATGCGGATCGGGCGCATTGCCGACAGTTTTGGCCTGGCGCTGGCACCGCATTTCATGACACCGCTGCACCTCCACATCACCGCCGCCCTGCCCCGCGCCACCTACCTCGAATACTACCCGTTCATGGATCACCTCCTGGCCGAAAAACCCACGCTGAAGGACGGCATGCTGATGGTCCCGGACAGGCCGGGGCACGGCGTCGGGTTTGCCGAACAGGCCTGGAAACAATATCGCGTGGCTTGATACAGCGCACCACAGCGACGCCAAACTCAGCAGGACCACAGAATGCAAAACAGGATCGCCGCCGCCCATGTGCATCTCGTCTCCGCGCGGGTGGGCGGTGGGCTCGCCGACGCCACGCGGAATGTCGACTCGCTGGGGTTCGTCATCGTTCGCCTGGTCACCGACGACGGCCTTGAAGGCGTCGGTATCACTTACAACGAAGTCGGCGGCGAAGCCACCGCCGAGCTGATCCGGCGAAATATCATACCTAGGCTCCTCGACCGCGATCCGCTGGA
>DATDIC010000578.1:0-14239 GCA_036521275.1 Acetobacteraceae bacterium | reverse complement strand
GCCCCGAGCCCGATGAGCGTAAGGAAGACGCTGAATACGGTCGCCAGTATGGGGCGGTCGATGAAGCGGTGCGTGAAGCGCATCGCGCCCTCCCTAATCTGTGTCGCCGCCGGGATCGGGCGTGATCGTGCCGTTGACCGGTGTAACTTTGGTTCCGGGGCGGGTGCGGACCAGGCCGTCGATGACGACGCGGTCAGTCGCCGCGAGGCCACTGCGGATGACGCGCAGCCCGTGATACAGGTCGCCGGTCTCGACCACTTTCGGAACGACCGTGCCATCCGCCGCCACGGTCATGACGATCTGCCGCGATTGGTCGGGAACCACCGCGGCGGCCGGAACCAGCAGCACCGGCGCGGGATGACCCAGCGCAACACGCAGGCGCGCGAACTGGCCGGGCGTAAGACTGAGGTCCGGATTGGCCACGGTTGCGCGCGCGTGAATCGTCCCGCTGCTGCGGTTCACCACGTTGTCGATGAAGTCGAGCGTGCCGTGGCGGTCGAAATGCCCGTCGCCGTCCAGGCTGATGGCGACGCCGGCGTGCGGCGCGGCGCCATGACTGGCCTGCTGGTAGGCGATGTAATCGGACTCGCTCATGTCGAAATCCAGATGGATCGGGTCGAGCGAGACGATCGTCGCCAGCAGCGTCGTGGGGCTTGTGCCGCCCCGGCTGCCGCTCACCAGGCTGCCGACCGAGACGAGATGGGCCCCCATCTTTCCGGTGAACGGCGCGGTAACGCGTGAAAATTCCAGGTCGAGCCGCGCGTCCATGATCGCTGCCTTCGCAGTGTCGATGGCGGCCTCCGCGCTGCGCTTGTCGGCGGCGCGCTCATCGACGCTTTCGGCCGTGCCGAAGTCGGTCCGCTTGAGCTGCTGCGCGCGCCAGAGCTCGGCATCACTCAGCGTCTCTTTCGCCTGCGCGGTTTGGAACTGCGCGACGGCCTGATCGAGCTTGATTTGGAACGGCCGCGGATCGATGACGAAGAGCGGATCGCCCTTGTGCACGATCTGTCCGTCTTGAAAGTCGATCGCGGTCAGGGTGCCGCCGACCTGTGCTCGCAGCTCCACGCTATCCACTGCCGAGAACTGTCCGAGGAACCGCCCAGTCGCCTGGACGGTCTGCTGCAGTGGCTGGCTTACGGTGACCTGCGGCGCCGGGGGTGACGGAGGCGCAGGGTGTTCGCCCGCCCGCCACGCCTGCTCGCCGCCCACCGCGGCCAGTGCCGCCACGATCCCGACGAGTGCGGCGCCGCGCCACCGCCTCCGACGATGCACCGGGAGCCGGGCGCCGTCGGCAATGCGGGCCCGTTCGGCAACGTCCTGGCCGGTCAGAGAGAGATTGTCCATGTTCAGGCCCTCAGCCGATGATTCCGCTCATGCGACAATCATCCCGATCCCAGATCAGTGTTGGAGACGACGCCGCTGCTGGGCGCTACGCGATGATGGAGGCGCGAGCGGCTCGGGCTCCGCGCCGACGTTGCCTCTTGAGGCACCGGGGCCGCGAACTACATATTTGTCGGTAATCGTAGCGGCCTCTATCATAGCCCGTTAGATAGAGCCCGCTATCAATAACGCAAGTGGATACCAGGAAGCGATCCGTGAAGGTTTCTGGAAAACAAGTGGCGGAGCACCGCGCCGCGTTGGTGGCGACCGCGAAGCGATTGCTTCAGGAGCGAGGTTTCGACCGCGCCGGGGTCGCCGAGATCAGCCGCGAGGCCGGTCTTACCCAGGGCGCCCTGTATGGTCAGTTCAAATCGAAGAATGAACTTGCCAGAGAGGCGGCTTGCAAGGCGCTCACCGAAGGAGCGGCTAGCTGGCGCAAACTTCGTGAGGCTGTACCCGATGCGCTCTCGGCCTATCTCGATGCCTACCTGTGCGAATCGCATATGCGGGATGCTGGTTCAGGTTGCCTGCTGGCGGCCTGTGTTTCGGACGTCCCGCGACAGGACGCCGCGATCGGCGCTGCCTTCACCGAAGGCTTTCAGGACCTGGTGGCGCTGATCGAGGATGCGCTTCCCGAAGGAACATCGAAGGAGGTAGCGCGCCGACGCGCGCTCACGCTGGTTTCGGCAATGGTCGGAAGCGTCGCGATGGCGCGCGCCCTGGAGAAAACCGATCCGGACCTGTCCCGCGACATCCTGGCGGCCGCGCGGGAAGAGCTGAAACATTTTGCGGTCCCCTGACGATCGGGGCCGCGGCCAGACGGCAATCCGCGATGAGACCTCCATCGCGTCCTGTCGCATCAGGAACGTCATACGTCATGAGCTACAAACACCGACAGACCACGAGCTAGCCACACCGGCAATATCTGGCCTTGCGGCTGGGGCAGGCGGTCCCTAATCTATCCTCGTTCTGCGAATCATTCGCAATAAGGAGCCCGCACCCGATGGGCAATGAGACCAGCGCCATCGCCCGCCGTTGCGAGCGCGCCGTTGTGACTGCCTATCGTGACCTGCGCCAGCTCGGGTCCGACGACCTGGCGGCGTTCCAGGCCTGCACGGTGCTGTATCGCATCCACCACCCGGAATCCTCGGTAAACGAGGCGCGGCGCCTGGTGGCGGAATGGATTGACCATCACGTGGTTCGCGGTGATCGTGGCCCGACGCGCGGCTGCGCCTGCAATTAGAGAGTGATCGCGTGAGGCTGACGGTCGGAAAGCGTGAATCACGCTCTAAGCCGGCGTGCGCGCCCAGGCGATAGCGGCACGCGCGAGGGCGTCTATGGTATCGACCAATGTCACCCCGAGCCGGTCGGCCGGGCCAGCCTGGAGCCCCAGCGGGATTTCGGTGCAGCCCAGCACGACAGCGCGGGCGCCGCGGCGGGCCAACGAACGCGCGGCCTCGGCCAGCGGTTCGAACGAAGCTGCAACATCGCCCGCTTTGACCTGAGCGATTGCCGGCGTTACCAGCCGCTGCATCTCCTCCGGCGTCGGCGTCAGGCAATCCCAGCCGAGATGGCCCAGCCGGTCCTGATAGAGCCGCATCGCCAAAGTCGCTTCCGTGCCCATCACACCGATCGCGCCCTGTGGCACGCCGAGGCGGCGCAGCTCGACGGCCGCCGCATCGACGATGTGCAGGATCGGGCAGCACGCGGCGGCGGCCATTTCGTCGAACCAGCCATGCGCGGTGTTGCACGGGATGGCGATCGCCCCGCACCCCGCCTGCCGCAACCCGGCGATGCCGCGCAGCAACCACGGCAATGGGTCGGCGCCGCCGCCCAGTTTGCCGCGGGAGCGGTCGGGCACGCGCGAGTCCGACCACAACACCGCGGGGATATGCTCCTGATCGCGCGATGCGGGGGTTAGCTGCGTCAGGCGCAGCATGAACTGGGCGCTGGCCAGCGGGCCCATGCCGCCGAGCACCCCTAGCCGTTTCTGATCAGCGTCCATCGCATAGAGTTGGCGTAAAGCGGGCGCGGGGACAAGCCGGTTACGGTGGTCCGGGATCGGCCGTCTGGCTGCATCCAAGCTGCCTGATCACCCCGCTGCCGACACGGCCTCGGGTGCGCACTGTGCCGGCAAGCTGCAGCAGGTGCCCGTCAGTGCCGACCCAGGCGCTGGCGGCGGAAGCCGAGCTTCTGCTGAGGGCGGGGTGGCGTACGATGGTATTCCAGCGTTGCCATTGTGTGCTGGAGGGTACCGTGGCGGTGATGGTCACATCGGCAGTCTTGTCTCTCTTGAAGCCTGGAAGGAACACCGTGACGGTCTGTCCGCCAGGGGGCAACTTCCGGGTCCAATAGAATGCGAGCGCGAGCGGCGAGCGAAGCTTGGGACCTGCGGCCGCGGCAGCCAGGTCGAGATCGGCGCGGCGGTCCGGCCGGGCAGACCAGTAATCCTGTACCCAGGGCCGGCCGAAACTGGCCGGGTCCCAGTGCGTGGTAAAGGCGGGGTGGTCCCGTTGCAGGGAATCGCGCGTCTTGGCTTCCACACGGAATGCCTGTAGGCCACCGTCCGGAGTGCGTTGAAACAGGTCCCAGAGCTGCCGCACGATGTGGCCATCCACGAGATAGCGCGTATTCACCGCGAGCAGTCGCAACTGGCCTGATCTCCAGGTGCTGATTTCCTCCATCATGTAGCTGAGGTGGACGAACGGCATCGGCGTATCGCGGAAGCGGCCGGCGATATCCAGCGTGAGATTACCGTCGTCCCGATTGATGCTGCTGGTGGCGGTGACGGCAAGTTGCCCGGATTCGTCGGTGGCGCCGGCAAACTGGCAGGTCTCTCCCGCGCGGGCTGCAACGACGTACAGCGGTGCCGCGGCGACACAAACCAGCCAAAGCCATGGTCGTCTCGTCATCGCGCTGGTTCTGGTGCTACCAGCGACGTCATGCAACACCCGCAGGTCATTGGTCATCGGGGCGCGCGAGGGCTGTTCCCGGAGAACACGCTGGACGGTTTCGCGGCTGCCGTGGCGCTCGGGATCGATGGGATCGAACTGGACGTGGCGATTACCGCGGATCGGGTCCCGGTTGTCTGTCATGATCCGGCGCTGAATCCCGACCTCGTCAGGATTGCTGACGGAACGTGGTTAGCGGGTCACGGACCGCTGATCCGTGACCTGACGCTGAACGAACTCGCCCATTATGACGTGGGCCGTGCGCGACCGGGCGGATCGGTGGCGCAAGCCAATCCGCTTCAGCAGCCGCGTGACGGTGCCCGGATACCCACTCTCCGGCAGACGCTGAGCGCGATATCGTTGCCGATCGTGATAGAGATGAAGACACAGCCCGATCACCCGCACTGGACCGTTTCGGCTGCCGAGATGGCGGAGTGCGTGACGGCGGTGATCGATGAGACGGGCGCGGCTGCGCGTGTGACGGTCGAATCGTTCGACTGGCGCGGACCGCGGCACGTGCGTCGGACGCGGCCTGATCTGCGGCTGGCCTGGCTGACCCGTGCGGAGACCGTGCGAGCGGCGGAGCTGTGGTGGGGCGGCCCGGTGCCGGCGGATTTCGGCGGCTCGGTGCCGCGCGCGGTGGCGGCGGAGGGCGGGCCGGCATGGGCGCCGGAGCATGTCGATCTGACGGCAGAGCTGATCCAGGAGGCGCACGAGCTGGGCCTGACCGTGCTGGCCTGGACGGTGAACCGTGCCGAGGACATGGCCCGGCTGATCGGCTGGGGTGTCGATGGATTGATCACCGATCGTCCCGACATCGCCGCGTACCTGGTGGCGCAAGACCGGTCGGGATGATCAGCCGGCGTCGGGATCGGTCAGGAAGTTGGCGGCGGCCGTTGCCCGCGCGAGGAGCGAACACAGTGCTGGATCCTTGTCGCCGTCCTGTGCAGTGAGTGCGTCCATCGGCACGAAATATTCGTGGGCATGGGGAAGTTGGTGTCGGGCGAAACCAGAATAGTCCTGTCGCTTGAGCCCGTACATCACCCGCATGTCACGCACCGGCAACACGAACGGCATGATCGGTTCGTAGCGGATCACGCCGGTAGCTCGCCAGCGCGGCGTGGGGTCGCCCGGAGTGATGGGTGCAAGCAGCCATGGCACGGGACAGACTGCCAGCAGCGAATGCGTGCTGGGTGCGAAGCGAGACCGTTTGTCGAGCAGGTTCTGCAACGTGCTGCACGCTTCGATCGCAAAGATATCCACATAAGGGTCCACAGGCGTGCCGCCGAAATTGAGCCACAGCCCATCGGGCAGGGTTCGCAAGCGCGTGCTGCCCGGCAGTTTCAGGAACGGATGGCAGGTTCCGAGATCCTCGCAGGGGCGTCCGCGGAGCCATGAGCGATTGCTTCGGCCGCGTGACTGCAACCCCGGAGGGTATTGTGGCCAGTTTTTAAGCCGCTCCCGCACAAGGGAATCTAGTGCCTTCAAGTGCTTCACGACTGCCCCCTGGCTATTTGAATAGCGCTACCACAACCAGGGGATGCATTACACACGAATGCGTGTGTGGAAAGATATTTCGTGCCGAGACACGACGGTAGCCGGTTAATTCCTGAAGGCCAACGGAGAAGCAGCGAGAGATTCCTGTTCCGTTCCGAACGAGACTCCGCAACGAGACCATCCAGTTTATGGGTGAATCAGAAATATTCGTGGTGAAATCAACGAATCTTTTGAGTCAGTTGAGCATTGTTCCTCAATTTACTTATCAACATGCTGTGGATAGAATGATCCACAGGGACAGGCTTGTGACAGTTTTTCACTGTATGAAATATCAGAGAAATTCCTCTGGCTCGGGGCCGAGCATGGCCTGGCCGACGGCCTCGAAATGGGCGTGGCGGGCCTGGGTCTGCTGCGAGAGTGTATGGATGTCGCGAAACCGGCGCTCGAAAGCGCTGCCGGCAAAGATCGCGTCGGCGCCGGCGGCGCGATAGGCGTGGTCGGCCACCTCGATCGAGACCTCTATTGCCTGGGCGGTGGCGAGACGCAGGCGCACGCGGTCGGCGATCGGTATGGGCGCAGTGTCGCCGGCATTGGCCCAGATGGTTTCCAGCGTGTGCAAAAGATAGGCGCGGGCCGCACCGAGCTTCGCCTCGGCACGTGCGGCGCCGGACTGGACCGCGGCGTTGCCGGCCAGCGGACCGAGCGCGCGGGGGGTCTTGCGGCGCGCAAGTGCGATGAACGCGTCGAGCATCGCGCGGGCGAGGCCAAGCGCCACGCCGGCGGCGCCGACCGCGTAGAGGCCTTGTACGGGGAAGGCATAGAGCCGGCCGGGTTCTTGCCGTAACGCGGGATCCTCGCGGGTGGAGGTGAATGGCTCCGACACGAACAGATCGGCGACGGTGTAAGAGTCCGATGCGGTGCCGCGCAGGCCGATGACGTTCCAGCTTCCGTCGATCAGCGAGGCTTTGGCGGCGGGGAACAGGAACGAGCGCACGTGTGGCCGGCCAAACCGGTTCATCCGCAACGACCCGTCCGGCTCGATCACCTGGCAATGCGCGCCCATCCAGGTGGCGTGCCGGCAGCCGCTGGCGAATTGCCATGTGCCGCTGATCCGGTAGCCGCCCGGAACCGCGTGGGCCTTGGTGGCATTGGGCGGGCCCCAGGCGACCGCGGCGCGCGGATCGCCCCAGATTTCGCGGGCGGTGTCGGGTGCCAGGTATGCAGCCATCAAGGCGCTGCTGTTGCCCGTGAACAGGCACCATCCGACCGATCCGTCGTGACGCGATATTTCTTCGATTATGCGCAGATATGGTGTGGGTTCGATCGCATCGCCTTCGGCGGAGCGCGGCAGCAGCATGCGGAACAGGCGCGCCTGGTGCAGCCCGGTCAGCAGTGGCTCGGGGATGCGCTGTGTGCGTTCGATTTCGTCTGATGCAGCGTCGACCGCCAGTGCGAGATCGCGGGCACGGGAAAGAAGATCGGAGCCGGTGAACTGATCCATGTAACGAGGTTGCCCCGCGAGCGATGTGCATGCAACCGGCAGGGCGAGTTACATTCGCTGGACGGATGCGGGGTGGTGACACTGGCAGATGCCACCCATGTAGCTTGACGACGCGACATGATGAAGGAGGGACAGCATGCTCGACCTGCATTACTGGCCGACGCCGAACGGAAAGAAAGTAACTATCCTGCTGGAGGAATGCGGGCTTCGCTACAACGTCGTCCCCTGCAACATAGGACGCGGAGACCAGTTCAAGCCGGAGTTCCTGAAGATCAATCCGAACCATCGCATGCCGGTACTGGTGGATCATGAGCCGGCTGGAGGTGGGGCGCCGATCAGCGTGTTCGAATCGGGTGCCATCATGATGTACGTCGCCGAGAAAGCCGGAAAGTTCTGGCCGCAGGACATCCGGGGCAAATACGAGGTGACGCAATGGGTGATGTGGCAAATGGCCAACCAGGGTCCGAAGCTGGGCGAGTGCGGGCATTTTCGCCGGCTGGGGGATAAGCAGGGCGACCAGAGCTATGCGGTGCGGCGCTTTACCGACGAGGCGAACCGGTTATACGGCGTGCTGAATATGCGGCTGCATGAGCGGCCTTATTTGGCCGGGGACGAGTACACGATCGCGGACATGATCGCTTACCCGTGGACGGTGAACTGGCAGAATCAGGGTCAGGACATCAACGAGTTCAAACATTTCAAACGCTGGTTCGAGGAGATCGGCGCGCGTCCGGCAGTGCAGCGTGGACTGGCTGTCGGAGCCGACCTGTCGGAGGATCCGTCGAAGCTTTCGGCGGAAGAACAGGAGCGCCGCGCGAAGCTGCTCTACAACCAGCGGGCGCGGCCGGTCCCAGCGTAACGGACCTACCATCGCGTCGCTGGCGGCTACCTGCCGACACCAACTCCCACTGTCGTCAGGCCGCCGATGTAAGGCCGGAGGGTGCCGGGCGCAGGCTGCGCCGAGACGCTGGACGGCGTAGCACCGGCGCTGCATCCGGCAACCGCGAGGAGCAATGTGACTGCGATTAGTCGCATGGTCTTGTCTGATCATGCTGTGGCGTCTGGCGCAAGTTGCCGGGCCTTGAAGTGGTCCATTGAATGGTCTAAATACTGGGCCATCACACGACCCGATGGGAAGACCATGCACATCTCTGTCACAGACGCCAAAGGCCAACTGACAGAACTGGTTCGGCGCGCTCAGGCAGGAGACGAGGTCATACTGACCCGTCACGGCCATGCGGCCGCGCGACTGGTGCCGGTGAAACTTCTGCCGGATCGGCAATCCCGTCGTGCGCTGCTGGACGAAGTGCGTGCCTCTGCTGCCACGAAAGCCGCAGATGGACCGAGCGCTGCCCGCAGCCAGGATTTCTTATATGGGGATGACGGTCTGCCGGGATGATCGCGGTTGATACGTCTGCGCTGATGGCGATCGTACTTAACGAACCGGAGGCGGATGCTTGTGTCGCTGCGCTGGAAGCCGACGACAATCTCTTGATTTCGGCCGGGACCGTGGCAGAGGCACTCATAGTTGCCAGGCGGCGCAATCTCGGTGGCGAGATGGAACGCCTGATCGACGGTCTTGGGTTTGAAATCGTCAGCGTAACGCCCGCCTCGGCGCGACGCATCGCGCAGGCTTATGAAGCCTGGGGGAAGGGTGTTCATCCAGCGGCGCTGAATTTCGGCGATTGCTTCGCGTATGAGATTGCGAAGGAGCATAGGTGCCGGTTGCTCTATGTCGGGCAGGATTTTGCGCAAACCGACATTGAAGGCCGTCTTTGAACGTGCGGAGGATTGCTGATACCCACAGCATCCTTGCTGCGCTTGACGGCTGGCTCCCGGAGTAGGACTCGAACCTACGACCCAGCGGTTAACAGCCGCTTGCTCTACCGACTGAGCTATCCGGGACCAGTGGGCGCCTCCTATAGCCAACCGCTTCGTCGGAGGCAAACACCACCCGCTGCTCTCTAGTTGTTTACCGGCCGGCTGCGCCTCTATGCTGCATGTGCGCCGCGCCAAGCGGCCGCCAAACAGGGAGAGGATGGGACCGGTGACGAACGATCTGGACGCCCGCCGCGGGCGCAATCTGATACTGCCTCGCCTGAGCCGCCGAGCCGCGCTTGCCGGCACCGGCGCGGTAATCGCTGCCTCGGTGGCAGGCCGCCCCGCCCGCGCCGCCGGGGAGCCGATCGTGATCGGCTGGGTCGGTCCGCTTTCGCCCCCCGGCGGCTATGCCGAGGGCATACTGATGAAGGACGCCGCGCAGATGGCGGCAGACGAAATCAATGCCCAGGGTGGCGTGCTCGGCCGGCCGCTCCAGGTGGTCTATGCCGACACGCGCGGCATGGCGGCGGAGGGGCGAACCGCGGCCGAGCGGCTGGTGCAGGAAAACAAGATCGTGGCGGCGTTCGGGGAGTTCCACAGCCCGGTGGCGCTGGCCGAGATGGAGGTATTCCACAAATACAACATCCCCTTCATGGCGTGCGACGTCTGGTCCGACGTGGTTACCGCCAAGGGTTATCCGGAGGTGTTCCGCAACTCCACGGCGGTGTCGCTGATCGACACCACCATCGGCCAGTGGCTTGCCGCGGCCGGCTTCCAGCGCGTGGCGCTGCTGGCCGAAAAGAACGATGTCGGGCTGGCTTCCCGTATCGCCATAGGGACGCAGCTCAAGGCGGCCAACGTTCCGTTCGATGTTGTCGATGCCGATCCGACATTGACCGATTTCACCGCGCAGATACTGCGCTACAAAAGCGCATCGCCGGGATATGACATGTTCTGCACCGAATTCTCCGAGACCGGTGCTTATGACCTGGTGCGGCAGGCGAAGGAACTAGGATTCGCGCCAACCGCGAAGTGCGGCATGTACAACTCGGGTGGGCCGGCACTCGACCCGACATTCTGGCAGAACGTGAAGGAGACCGGGCGCTATCTGTGCACCGAGAATGTCGGTTTGCCGAAGGCGGCGTGGAACGACAAGACGAAAGCGTTCGTGAAAACTTTCACGGACAAGTTCAAGGCGGAGGCGCCCGGCTCGGCGATGGAGAGCTATGACGGCCTCTACCTGCTGGTGGACGCGATCCAGCGCAGCGGCGGCACCAGCCCAGAAGGGATGATCAAGGCGCTGGAGACGACGTCGTGGGTCGGCGCGCGCGGCAAATACAGCTTCTCGACCGACAAGAATCCAGCCTGGCACTACCATCAATTCATGGAGGCGCCGCTGACGCTGATCCAGTACACCGAGGTGAACCAGTCGCCCAGCGATGCTCCCATCCTGTGGCCGCGGGAGTTCGCGACAGCGAAGGAGACCTATGTGCATCCGCCGTCGTAATGGGATTGCTCCGCGCCAGCGGGACCTGTGGTGTTGCCCGGGGACGACCCGGGCATCCACGGCTTTGGTCACGCGGAAACGATACGGATAGCCGAGGACGGCCCTGGGATCGCGAACAGGCGGCATGCTCGATTACATTCTGATCCAGGCGTTGAACGGGCTGGTGATCGGCGTGATTTACGCCGTGATCGCGGCCGGGCTGACGGTGATCTTCTCGATCCTGAAGATCGTCAATTTCGCGCACGGCGAAGTCTATATGATGGGAGGGTATTTCGGGTTTTTCGCGATCGCCCTGCTGGGCATTCCGCCATTCGCCTCGGTGATCGTGGCGATGCTGTTGTCGTTCGCACTGTCGGTGCTGTTCGAGCGGACATTGCTGACGCCGCTGTACAGCCCGACGACCGAGCGCAAGGGCGATTATGGTATCCTGGTCACGTTCGGGATTTCCATCCTTCTGCGCAACCTGGCGATCATCCTGTTCGGGCCGTTTCCGCTGCGTCCGCCGTCGTTCTTTTCCGGCTCGTTCAGCGCCGGACCGATCCTGATGAGCTGGGATCGGATATTTGCCGCCGGGGCGGGCGTCGTGATGCTGGTGGGATTGCTGCTGTTCCTGAGCCGCAGCGCGTGGGGGCAGGCGCTGAATGCGGTGAGCCAGTCGCGCGAATCGGCCGCGATCGTCGGGATCAACGACCGGCTGGTGTACACGCTGGCATTCGGCCTGGGTGGCGGTCTGGCCGGCGGCGCGGGTGCCTTGGTGGGTCCGATCTACGCGCTGTCGCCCTCAATGGGGTTGGTGCCGGATACGCAGGCGTTTGCCATTGTGATCCTGGGCGGCATGGGATCGGTGGGCGGCAGCATCATCGCCGGATTGCTGATCGGGGTTTCGGAGGGGCTGTTCGTCGCGCTGTTTCCTGATCCAAGCCGCAGCCTGGCCTACGCCCAGGCATTCAGCCTGCTGGTGCTGATGGTGGTGCTGCTGTTCCGGCCGACTGGTTTCTTCGGCCGTGCCCACGCGGCGATGGAGTAGCGGGTGCGATCGGGCAATTTGGCCGGCCTGGGCTGCATCTTGCTGGTGGCGCTGGTCTTCCCGTTCCTGGTCGATACGTACTGGCAAACCGTCGGGATACTGGCGATCTTCTATGCCATCGTCGCGGCGAGCTGGGCGCTGCTGGTCGGGTATGCGGGGCAGTTCTCGTTCGGGCATATGGGATTTGTTTCGCTCGGGGCTTACGCGTCGGCCCTGCTGGTGCAGTGGCTGGCGATCCCGATCCCGCTGGGGATGGCGGGCGCGGTCGTCCTCAGCACGATCGTCGGCGCCGGGGTTGGTTTCATATGCCTGCGCATGCGTGGCCCCTATCTGGCCATCTTCACCATGGCGTTTTCCGAGGTGCTGCGCATCGTTCTGTTGACCGAGAACGAGGTCACCGGTGGGGCCGGCGGGCTGGAAGTGGCGCCGCTGTTCCACACGCGATCGAACCTGCCGTCCTATTATCTGGCGCTGGGATTGCTGGCGGCATCGCTTGGGATCATGTCGCTGATGGTCGCATCGCGCTGGGGATTGTTCTTCCGCGCGATACGCGAGAACGAGCAGGCGGCGGCGGCGGGCGGGGTCCGCGTAGTGCGGTTCCGTGTGTTGGTGTTCGCGATCGCCAGCGGCTTTGCCGGGCTGGCCGGGACATTCTACGGTCCGTTCATCGGTATCCTGACACCTGATATCGGCTCGGTCGATCAGATGGGGATCGTCGTCGCCATGGCGATGATCGGCGGCGCGGAAAGCCTGCCGGCGGCCGTGCTCGGCGCGTTCTTCGTGGAGTGGATGTACGAGGCACTGCGCGCCTATGGTGAATGGCGGCTGGTGATTTTCGGTGCCTTGCTGCTGCTGACCATGCGATTCGCGCGAAATGGGTTGCTGGCGTTGGCATGGAACCAGGCGGTGCGTGTCGTTCCGGCCTGGCGGCGCACCCAGCCGGCCGGCGGGGCGGCCGAATAGTGGCGGCGCTGATCGAGGCAATCGGCCTTACCATGCGGTTCGGCGGCATCGTCGCCGTGCGCGAGCTGGATCTTGCCGTCAATCAGGGTGAACTGGTCGGGCTGATCGGGCCGAATGGCTCCGGCAAGACCACGACGATCAACATGCTCACCGGCCATCTGTCCCCTGCCGGCGGGCGGATCCAGTTGCGGGGCGAGCGGGCGGACGGATTGCCGGCGGACCGGTTCGCGATGCGCGGGGTGGGCCGCACGTTCCAGATAACGCAGTTGTTCAGCCGGATGAGCGTGCTGGAGAATCTGCTGGTGCCGGGACTGGTGCGGCCGCATTCCACCTGGGATGCGGCGCGGCGGCAGGCGCGGCTGCACCTGGAGTTCCTGGGGCTCGCAGCACTGGAGGCAGCCCAGGCGCGCACGCTGTCCGGCGGACAGCAGAAGCTGCTGGAGCTGGGGCGCGCGCTGATGCTGGACGCGACCATCCTGTTCCTGGATGAGCCGTTTGCCGGCGTGAACCCCTATTTGCGCGACGAGATCATCCGGCTGGTCCAGCAGTTACACGCGCAGGGGCGGACGTTCGTCGTCGTCGATCACGACCTGGAGGCGATTCAACGTCTCGTGCATCGATTGGTGGTCATGTCGCGCGGGCAGAAGATCGCCGATGGGACGGTGAACGCGGTACGGGACGACGCGGAAGTGATCCGCGCCTATGCGGGGGTGTGATGCCGGAAACGGTGCTCGCGGCGCGCAATGTCGTGGCCGGCTACCTGCCGGGGATTCACATCCTCAACGGCATGTCGGTCGATGTCCGTCCCGGCGAGGTGCGCTGTGTGCTGGGGCCGAACGGCACCGGCAAATCCACGCTGCTGAAGGTTCTGTTCGGATTCCTGCCGCTGCTATCCGGCGAGATCGTCGCCGAAGGACGATCGCTGGACGGGGTCGGCCCGCACGATATGGGCGCACGCGGCATCGTCTATCTGCCACAGAAGCCCAGCATCTTCCCGTTCCTGCCGGTGGACGTGAACCTGCGCCTCGGCGCCTGGACGTTCCGGCGCGACAAGGCTCGTGTCCGCGCGGCGATCGAGCGGGCCTATGAGCAGTTCCCGATCCTGCGCGAACGGCGGCGACAAACGGCCGGCACATTGTCCGGCGGGCAGCAGCGGCAGTTGGAGATTGCGCGGGCGCTGCTGACCGACCCCCGCATCTTCCTGTTCGATGAGCCGACCGCCAGCATCGAGCCGCGCATCGCGGCGCAAATCTACGCGCTGGTCGAAGGGCTGGCGCGGAGCGGCAAGGCGGTGCTGCTGGTGGACCAGAACATCAAGGGCGCACTGGGAATCGCCGACCACGTGTACGTGATGCGGACCGGCAGCTTGTTCGCGGAGGGGCCCCGCTCGGATTTCACGGACGACGTGGAAACGCTGGTCAGCCGATGGCTCTACACGCGCGATCCGGCGGGGACGGGCTGACTTGGCGGGGATTGAGTGCTAGTTATCGATGCACGGTCCCGAGCGCGAGTGGCGAAATGGTAACCGCAGGGGTCTCAAAAACCCCCGGAGGAAACTCCTTGCCGGTTCGAGTCCGGCCTCGCGCAGACCT
>DATDIC010000577.1:0-4217 GCA_036521275.1 Acetobacteraceae bacterium | reverse complement strand
GCGGTGACGGTGACGTTCTTGCGGATGGACCGACCGCCGATGGAGGCCCCCCCTGGCCTGCCCTCATCCTGCCAGGTCGTCCGCGCCGCCGCCTGCACGGTCGGTTTCTATCGCTACCTGTATGACACGATCGGCGCGGATTACGTCTGGTGGCTGCGCCGCACGATGCCGGACCAGGAGCTTGCCGCCCTACTGCGCGATCCACTCGTATCCATCCACACGCTCTACAGTGGAGGCGAGCCGGCCGGATTTTTCGAGCTCGACGCGCGCACTTGGCCAGACATCAATCTCAGTTATTTCGGCCTGATGCCGCACGCCGTGGGCACCGGCGTCGGCTACGCCTTCCTCCGCCAGGCGGTGGACCTGGTATGGCGCGAAGGCGCCAGCGGCATGACCGTGAACACCTGCACCGCCGACCATCCCCGGGCCCTGCCGACCTATTTGCGCGCCGGCTTCCGTCCGCTGCGCCAGGTGCGCGAGATCTGGCAGGTTCCGCTGCGGCTCGGGATGCGCATCCCCGATCACCTGCGCGCCTGACGCGTGAGCATATCCCATGCCAAATCATGACCAACCCGTCGAGACCGAAATCAAGCTGAGGCTTCCAGCCGCCGCCTTCGACACGCTGTCGCACCATGCGTTGATGGAGAACGCCACACCCGACCAGCGGCACGAGATCACCACCTATTTCGACACACCCGACCTGGACCTCGCCCGGCACGGCTTTCACCTGCGCATCCGCCGCAGCGGAACACATCGCCTGCAGACGCTGAAGACTGCCGACGGACACGCCGTCGCGAAACAACGAGGCGAGTGGGAGCAGCCGGTCGAAACCGACACGCCGGACCTTGCCATCCTGGCCGACACGCCGGCGGCCGCAGCGTTGCGCGACATAGGTGCGGAGAGGCTGCAACCAGCCTTCACCACCGACATCCATCGCACCGCACGGCTGCTCCATGGCGAAGGCGATGCAACGATCGAGGCTGCGTTCGACCGCGGCGTGATCATTGCCGGCAATCGCAGCGAGCCGGTATCGGAGCTGGAGCTGGAGCTGAAGCAGGGTGACGTGGCGGCGCTCTATCAACTGGCCGTCGCGCTCGCCGCCGCCGCGCCGATGACGCTCGAGCCCGCCAGCAAGGCGGAGCGCGGATTGCGCCTGCGATCGGGCGTCCCACCAACCGCGGTCAAGGCCGATGATGTGGCATTCGCGGCGGATTTGCCGGCATCCGCCGCATTCGCCGCGATCATCCGCGCGATCCTGCGGCATATTATCACCAACTTGGCACCTGCCCGTTTCGGCGATGTCGGCGGTTTGCACCAGTTGCGCGTCGCCATCCGCCGGATGCGTGCCGCGCTGCGCCTGTTCCGACCGCTGCTGCACCAGCAGGCTGCCGACCGGTTCGACACGGAGCTGCGGCGTGTCGGCCAGGTATTCGGCGCGGTGCGCGATTGGGATGTGTTTCTGCACGAGACGATACCGGCGGCCGAAGCCAATGCCGCCGAGCGACCCTGGTTCGAGCTGCTGCGCACCCAGTCCGAAATCCGGCGCTCCACGGCGCGACAGGACCTGCTATCGGAACTGGACGGACCCGGCTTTACCGGCCTGATACTCGGTCTTGCGGGCTGGAGCGAAGACGGTGAGCGGGATCCCGCGGTGCTGGGCGACGACCGCCTTCGTCATCCGATGTCAGACCTGGCGCCTGGCCTGATGGAGCCCATGTCACGCAAGGTGGCAAAGCGAGGCCGCCGGCTCGATGCAGCCTCCCGCGAGGCGCTGCACGCGCTCCGCAAGGCGATCAAGCGGCTGCGCTACGGGCTCGAATTCATCGCGCCGCTCTATCCGCATCGGCGGGTGAAGCCGGCGGTGGACGCCTGCAAGACCTTGCAGGAGCTCCTGGGACAGGTGAACGACGCGGCGGTGACGCCGGAACTGGCAGCGCGCCTCGTGGATGGCCGGCCGGAGCTGTTGCCTGGGGTCGCTGCCTTGGCCTCCTGGGCCGAACAGCGCGGCCGCAAGGCGCATCGCCGCGTTCCCAAGGCCTGGCGGCGGCTACAACACGCCGACGGCTTCTGGAACTGAGCGGGAGTAGCAACAGCCCGCGCCATTCCCCGTCGCGCGAAAGCGGGAATCCAGCAACAGCCCGCGCACTGGCCTCACACGCCCATCCACCCCCTACCGACCCGTCAGTATCCGCTCCACCAACTGCTTCACGGTCGGAATGAACCCGTTCGAATAGAACGGATCACGCGCGAACCGGAACCCATTATGCCCACTGAACATCAGGTTCCGCTCGACAGCATCCGGTTCGTCGCTGTCATGGGCGATGCTTTGCAGCGTCTTCTGGATGCAGAAGCTGCGCGGATCCGGCCGCTTGCCGCTGCTATGGTCCGCCTCGTGCTGGCTCCAGTTGGAAAACCGGCACAGGCTAAGACAACCCATGCACGCCGCCTGGTCGCGCGTGATCTCCCGCGCCTTCTCCGGCGTAACAAAGATCAGCGTCGAATCCGGCGTGCGCATCGCCTCCGTGAACCCCTCGGCCTCCCAGCCGCGCACCCGCTCCAGGTCCGCGCGCGTCAGATAGACGAGCCGCTTGCGCGGCCCCACGCCGTACTCCGCCACGTGCTCGCCGATGGTTTCGGTGGTAAACGCCACCTGCTGTTCGCCGCGCGCGCGCAGCTCGCGAATATACCCGTTGTTGACCGCACTCGACCAGAAACCCGTCGGGCTGAACTTGTTCAGGAAGACATCGCCCTCTTGTAACGTCAGCAACCGTTTCTTCCACGCCGAGCCTATCGGGCTTTCCTGCGTCAGCAGCGGACGCGTGCCGAACTGGAACGCGATCGGCCCCAGCTCCTTGTTGTCGATCCAATCCTCCCACTCATCCAGCCACCACACGCCGCCGGCCATGATGATCGGCGTCTCGTTCAGGCCGAACTCCCGCATCGTCTGCCGCAGCGCCAGCACGCGCGGATACGGGTCCTCCGGGCGCGTCGGGTCCTCGCTGTTGGACAGCCCATTATGGCCGCCAGCCAGCCACGGGTCTTCGTACACCACCCCGCCCAGCAGCACCGACGCCTTGTTGTAGGCACGCTTCCACAGCGCATTGAACGCGCGCGCCGAGGAAATGATCGGATAATAGTAGATATTGAAACGTTGCGCGATCTCCGACAGCCGGTACGGCATCCCGGCCCCGCAGGTGATGCCGTTGATGATGCCCTTCGCCTGCTCCAACACCTCAGTGATGATCCGCTCGGCGGCACCCATTTCCCACAAGATGTTGGCGTGGATGCGCCCCACCCCGCCGGCCAGCTCGTAGGCCCGCCGCGCCTGCGTCAAGGCGCCCTGGATAGCGTACGCCACCAGCTCCTCGTGCCGCTCGCGCCGCGTGCGTCCGTGATAGACCTGCGGGATGCGCCGCCCCTGCTCGTCGAAGCTGTCGGCGTTGACCGCGCTGAACGTCCCCACGCCGCCCGCCGCGGCCCAGTTGCCGGACGAGATGCCAGTCGAAATGGACACACCTTTGCCGCCCTCGATCAAAGGCAGCACGTCGAACCCGCCCATGCGGATGGCGTTGAGGGCCCTCATCGGTCAGATCGCCCCGGCGCCAGGATGCGCGTTTACGAACGGGACGGCGATCCGCCTGGCCGTTCCTCCGCGATGCAAATTCCGCCAGTGACGTTGTTCAGTGACGCTGTTCATGCAATCGAACCTCTACGCCCACCGATATACCGCACGAGGGCAATCGACGAATCTTTGGCAAGGCTCCGCGATGCCGACGGCCCGCCGCTCCCCACCGATGCTTTCGAACCGCGAGTAGAGGCGGCTGGCGACCGCAAAGGCAAGAATCGCGAGCCCGCCGGCCCCCTGGCAGAACAGGAATGATGCCCGTCTCTCCCCTCCCCAGGGGCGAGGAGAGACGCAGCACTCAAAGCCATCCCGCCCGTCCTTACTCTCCTGCCGAGGCCGGCTCGATCGACGCCACGTCCGGCTGCCGGTCGCCATGGTCCCGATCCCGGCGATCCCGATCTCCCCGCCCCGGCTTGGCCCCCACCTTCTCGGTGATGTCTTCCCCAGTCGCCTGATCGACCACCCGCATCGACAGCTTCACCTTGCCGCGCTCGTCGAAGCCGATGACCTTCACCTTCACCTTGTCGCCGACATTCACCACGTCGCCGGTCTTCCCCACCCGGCCCTGCTGCAGCTCGCTGATATGCACCAG
>DATDIC010000576.1:0-3181 GCA_036521275.1 Acetobacteraceae bacterium | reverse complement strand
CCACAAGGGAAGGGGAGTGTCAGGCGGCTGCCATCCGGAGCGGCTCGCCCAACAGCGGATAGCGCGTCGTGCTGCCGATATGCAGTTCCAGCAAACCGGGACCATCGATGCCGGCGAACATGGCGGCGGGAAGCTGCCCGTCGCCGTTGGTCCACCGCAAGCCGTTCTGTGCCTCGAACGGATGGAACCCGTCGCCGAGCGCGGGATCCGACGCCTCGATGATGCGAACACTGGCGCCTCGCCACAGCATCGCGCGCCGCACGGCAACACCGAGCACGCGCGGATCGCGCGCCAGTCCGAGTTCCGCCGGCACGCCCGCGCGCGAGACGACGCGCACCTCGCGCGGGGCTGCGGGCAGTCGAAAGACGTGGACGCCATTGCGTCGCCGCCGGCCGTCCACGCGCCTGCCGTCGACCAGGAGGTGCAGGTCGGGCTGGTCGGTCGTCGGCACCGGGATGCGCGGACCTGCCCGGTCCAGAAGACGCCGCCAGACGGCGTCCACGATCGGTCCGCCGGTCAGGACCGGGGCGCAGGCTTCCTGCGGCGGCAGATTCCAGCCGCTGCTGGCGTTGCGGAACAGCCAGCGGTTGCCATCGTCGCGATAGCTCTCCGCGGGGGCGCCTTGCGCCATCAGAACATCGTGGGTTTCAAGTTCAATGTGGTAGATGCCGACATCCCGGGCGCGGTCGTCCCATAGAATCGAACGATGATTGACCAGGAACTCCACCGGGATCAGCACGGTATCGAGGTAGAACGAATGACCTTTCGTCACCCGCAGGTCATGGTGCGGCACGTTGTCGGCTAACGCGCCTTTGCGCAGGATCACCGGTGTGGCTGCGTTGCGCCGCCCCGGGATCGCCGGCACGCGCCCGACTCCGATCCAGACGATTGGCCGCGCCGCGGCGGTGCGGGTCAGTACCAGGTCGCCGACCGCGAGGCGTTCCACCGGCACTTCGCCATCCGGCGTCGCGATCAGCGTGCCGGCGCAGAAGCATGCTACGAAAGGCGGCGCATCGCTGATCGTGGGCTCGGTGGTCAGGAACGTCGTGCCGGAAACATCCGTCGGGCCCGGGCCGTTGGCGATCTGCGCCGATGTCAGGCCCCACACGCTGTTGTCAGTGAAATTCACCGTGGTGATGGTGCTGTCGTTGGTGATCGCGCTGACGCCGGCGTTCTGCTCATCATTGAGGATCGTGTTGCCGCTGATCGTCAGGCTGGAGCCGGGATACACCGAGCCGACGGCACCGAAGCTGATGATTGCCGGGTTCTCGCTGTGTGGGCCTTGCTCGATACTGTTGCCGCTGACTATGTCCACACCGCCGTTCGGCAGGTTGATCGAATAGGATGCCGTGGCCGTTGGCCCATCGACGATGCGGTTGCCCGTGATATTATTGACCAGTGCCCTGCTCTGGATTTCGTTTCCGGTGCTGGCTGCCGTGATGTAGGATCCGGTGATGTCGAATGTGCCCACCGCCTGGATATAGATATTGTGGGTCAGCCCGGTGGTGGTGCCGTTGTCGGCGAATTCCGTGTCCGTGATGGTGATGCTGCCCGCCGCATAGGGATCCGCCAGCAACCCGTCTTGATTGTTGTGAAAGTCGGAGTTGTCGATCGTCAGATCGCCGGACTGGTAGCGCACACCTGCGGCGTTGCCGCCCTCGGCGTTGCTGATGGCCGCGCCGGAAAACTCCAGTTCGTCCAGCGTCACGGCCGGGCTGTCGGTCCCGTTGCCGATGACGAGAATCCCCTTCTCGTTGGGCGGCGACTCGGTCGCGACGAAATTCGCCAATCCGCCGACGCCTTCTATGGTGATGTTGTCGGTGACGGCGGCGGGAAAGTCGTTCGTATAGGTCCCGGCCTGTACCTGGATGACGTCACCGTTCTGTGAGGCGGCAACGGCTGCTGTAAGGGTGGGATATTCCTGACCTGGGCCAACGGTCAATGTGGCCATGACCTTGCCTCATGAATTGCCAATGCATAATGGCAGGGCCGGGTCTTCAATCGCATCAATCGGGCACATGCGTGGATGTCAATAAAACGCAAATCCCCGGTTGCCACCTGATATATCCTGCGATGTTTCGCTGCATGAAAGGCATGATTTTTAATCGATCGCGGTGGAATACGTTTTATTTGGTGGATTATTTTTGACGAATGACCGGCAGCCGCATGGCTCGCAGCCCGTATGATGTGAAAGCCTGTCGGCCCGCGCTGCACGTGCGGGTCGGTGGGCGACGCGGCGCGACCGATGCCCTCGCGGCGCGGAACGCACCGGACGATGCCCGTTCCGGGCTTGCCGGATGCGATCGCGTCACGCCCCGAAGCGCGCCAGCCCTTGCGCAACCCGCCGGTTCCGTTGCCTGATCGGGGAATGAGCAACCTCGACCCGATCAAGCTGGAAATCATCCGCGGTGCCATTCGTGCGGCGCAGGCCGAGATGGACGCGCTGCTGGAGCGCACCGCCATCAGCGCCTTCATCCGCGAGAAGAAGGATTTCTACACCGCGCTGTTCGACGCGGACGGCGTGATGGTGGTGGGTTCCATGGTGCCGATCTTCGGCGACATCACCGGCCCGGTGTTTTCCCGGTTTCCGCCCGATGCGATGAAGGAGGGCGATCTTTACTGGTACAACGACTGCTATGCCTCGCGCGGGGCGGTGTCGCATTCCAACGACCAGGTGTTCCTGGCACCGGTGTTCCATGCGGGGCGGCGCGCCGCCTTCGTCATGGGGTGGGCGCATTTCTCCGATATTGGCGGGCTGCGGCCGGGCTCGATCAGTTCCGACACCACCGACATCTTCCAGGAGGGCATCATCATTCCGCCCACCCGCCTGATCGATGCCGGTGCGACGAACGAGGCGGCGCTGGAAATCTTCTACCGCAACTCACGCTACCCGAAGACGTGCCGCGGCGACACGCGGGCGCTGATGGCGTCTGTGGAACTGGGCGTGCGGCGGATCGGCGAGATCCTCCAGCGGTTCGGTCCCGCCGTGGCCGCCGACGCGTTTCGGGCGCTGTTCGAGCGCACCCGCAGCCTGGTTCGTGCCCGGCTGCGCGAGACCTTCGCCGTGGGGACCCACCGCTTCGCCGACGCGATCGATTCCGACGGTCACGGCAACGGACCGTTCTTCATCCGCCTGGCGCTGACCCGCACGCCGGACGACCGCTTCATCCTGGACGCGACC
>DATDIC010000575.1:0-3652 GCA_036521275.1 Acetobacteraceae bacterium | reverse complement strand
GGGAGAATGCGCGGGCGGTTTACGGGCGGTAGAAGGCCGGGGCGCTGCCCCGGAGATCACGGCACGCATCCATGCGGCGAAGGGGACAGCCTACCAGTCCTGCATCAACGCATTCCCGCGGCCGGAGATGCTGGTCTCACTCAAGGGCTGACCAGGGTCACTGGCCTATCCGCCCCTTTGCTCGACGGGGTGCATGAGGTGGCCCATAATTACGGGTTCCGCGAAGATGGAGCGCGCCGTGCCGGTCAGCAAGGATGCCTATCGGGAGGCCATGGCGAGGCTTGGCGCGGCGGTGAATGTCATCACCACGGATGGGCCGGCGGGGCGGGCCGGATTCACCGCCTCGGCGGTGTGCAGCGTGACCGATACGCCGCCGACACTGCTGATCTGCGCCAATCGGGCGAACGATTCCTATGCCGCGCTGAAGGGGAATGGCGTCGTGTGCGTCAATACGCTGACCGCCGCGCAGCAGGAGATGTCGCCAGTCTTTGCGGGGCTGACGGAGCATTCGATGCAGACGCGGTTCGATGCCGGTGAGTGGGGCGTGCTGGTGACCGGGGCGCCGGTGCTGGAAGCGGCGGCGGTGGCGTTCGACTGCCGGATCGATAATTCCGTGACGGTGGGGACGCATGACGTGTTCTTCTGCATCGTGGAAGCGGTGCAGCTTGGGCCGGTGCACGAGGGGCTGATCTATTACGCGCGCGGATACCATCGCATCGTGCATGGGGAATAGCGGGTTCGGTGGTTCGTGCGTGTGGTTTCGATTGGGCGGGCGGGGTGGATTCCCGCCTTCGCGGGAATGACGGGAGCGTGCGGGAGTGACGGGGGGTGCGGGAGTGACGGGGAGCGTGCGCGGGCGGGGCTAGGCGCGTAGGGCGACGCCGGCCATCTGGCGTTCCACCAGGCGGGCGTAAGCGCCGCGGCGAGCGAGCAGGGTGGCGTGGGTGCCGGTTTCGATGACGCGGCCGGCGTCCAGCACCACGATGCGGTCGGCGTGGCGGATGGTGGAGAGCCGGTGCGCCACCACGATCGTGCTGCGGTTGGTCATCAACTCGTCCAGGGCGGTGCGCACCGCCTGTTCGCTGATGGTGTCGAGGTGCGAGGTGGCCTCGTCCAGCACCAGGATCGGGGCGTCCTTCAGGAATGCGCGGGCGATGGCGATGCGCTGGCGCTGGCCGCCGGACAGTTGCACGCCGCGCTCGCCCACGCGGGTGGAAAGACCTTCCGGCAGGGCAGCGATGAAGCTGTCCAGCGCGGCGCGGCGGAGCGCGAGCTCCACCTGTTCGTGCGTGGCGTCGGCGCGGGCGAGGCGGACGTTCGCCTCCAGCGTGTCGTTGAACAGGTAGGTGTCCTGCGCGACCAGGGCGATGCGGCCGCGCAGCGCGTCCAGGCGCAGCGCGTGCAGCTCGTGGCCGTCGACGCGGATGGCGCCGGCATCCGGGTCCCAGAAACGCAGCAGCAGGTTGGCGATGGTGGTCTTGCCGGCGCCGGAGGGGCCGACGAGGGCGAGCATCGAACCTGCCGGAAGCTCGAACGTGACGTTGGTCAGGGCGGGGCGGTGGCGGCCGGGATAGGCGAAGCGGACGGCTTCGAAGGTGACGGAGGAGCCATTGAGCGGCACGGGGGGTGTCAGCGTGCCGTCGGTGATCAGCACCGGCTCGGTTTCCACGACGTGCAGCCGGCGGGTGGAGGCGATGGTGTCGGCGAGCTGGCGCCCGACCTGGGCGATTTCGGAGACCGGCAGGAAGGCGGCGACCGAGATCAGCATGAGCAGCGGCAGCAGGGTCGGGGCGATCCAGCCCGCGCTGACGAGCGGGGCGCCGACGACCGCAACCGCCAGGCCGCCGAGGCCGGTGGCGACCTCCAGTCCGGCGGTCTGGCGGGTGAGGTCGTGCAGCAGTTCGAGCCGCAGGCGCTGGCTTCGCCGGGCGATGGTCATGAAGCCGGTGCGGCGGCTGGCGGTGGCGTCGAAGGCGACCAGCTCGGCGAGGCCCTGGATGGTTTCGGTGGTGTGGGCGCCGAGCTCGCCGAGGGCGCCGCGGGCGGCGGAGGCCAGCCGGTCGATGCGGGTGCGGCCGAGAATCGGCGAGGCGGCGGCGTAGGCGAGGAAGGGCAGCAGGGCGAGCGCCAGCGGCCAGGCGATCCAGGCCAGGGTGCCGAGCACGGCGGCGGGGACGAGGACGGCGACCAGGGCGGGGGCGACGGTGTGGGCGAAGAAATACTCGACGGTCTCGATGTCCTGGGTGGCGAGCGCGACGAGATCGCCGGATCTGCGCTTGAGGAGGTAGGCGGGGGTGAGGGCGTCGAGCTTGGCGAAGAACTGGACGCGCAGCTCGGCCAGGAGCTGGTAGGCCATGTAGTGGGCCAGCCAGGATTCCAGCCAGTGCAGCAGGGCGGCGGCGGGGGCGGCGGCGAGCAGGCCGATGACCAGGGCCTCGGTCGGGCGGCCGGACTTGACGGCGCCGATGGCCAGCGCGCCGAGCACGCTGACGCCGATGAAGGCGAGCACGCGGCCGACGCCGCAGAGCGCGGTGACCGTGAACAGGCCGCGCCAGGGGCGGATGAAGCGGAGCAGGGTGCGGATGGTGGCGGGCCAGCCGATCTCGGCGGCGTCCTCGGCCAGGGGGCGGGTCTCCGGCCCGGTGTCCTCGGCGGCGGTGGCGGCGCGGGGGGATTCCGGCAGCAGGTCCGATTCGGGGCTGGCGGCGGTGGTGGCGAGTTGCGGCCCCATCAGGCGCCGGTAGGAGCCGTTGCGGCTGATGAGCTGGGTGTGGGTGCCGGATTCGGCGACGTGGCCTTCCTCCAGCACCAGGATGCGGTCGGCGTCGATGACGCTGGAGAGGCGGTGGGCGAGGATCAGGGTGGTGCGGCCGGCCATGAGGCGGCTGAGCGCGGCCTGGATGATCGCTTCGTTCTCGGCATCGACGGAGGAGAGCGCCTCGTCCAGCACCAGGATGGGCGCGTCGCGCAGCAGGGCGCGGGCGATGGCGATGCGCTGGCGCTGGCCGCCGGAGAGCCGGGTGCCGCGCTCACCGATCATGGTCTGGTAGCCGTCGGGCAGGGCGGCGATGAAGTCGTGGGCGTTGGCGGCGCGGGCGGCGGCGGCCAGCTCCTGTTCGGTGGCGTCGGGGCGGCCGAGGCGCAGATTGTCCTCGACGGTGCCGTGGAACAGGTAGGTGTCCTGGGCGACCACCGCGATCATGCGGCGGATGGCGTCGGGCTGCAGGGTGCGGAGGTCGTGGTTGCCGATGCGGAGTGTACCGGTCTGCGGGTCGTAGAGGCGCAGCAGCAGGCGGACGATGGAGGATTTGCCGGAGCCGCTGGGGCCGACGATGCCGACACACTCGCCGGCGGCGATGGAGAAGGTGAGGGCGCGGTGGGCCGGACCGCGGGAGCCGGGATAGGCGAAGCCGACATTGTCGAAGGTGATGCTGGCGCTGGAGATCGGGTCCGACAGGCGGTGCGGCGTGGCTGATTGGGCGAGGGCGGCGGTTCCAGGCGCGGTGATGTCTGCATCCAGCAAGGCGTTGATGCCGGCGGCGGCCGCCTGGCCGTTCATGCCCTGGTGCAGGACGGTGCGCAGATCGCGCAGCGGGCGGAAAATCTCGGTGCCGGCCATCAGCACGATCAGCAGCGCGGTCAGGCTCATTTC
>DATDIC010000574.1:0-2288 GCA_036521275.1 Acetobacteraceae bacterium | reverse complement strand
ACACGTCCTGGCCGGGCTACACCGAAATCCCGCGCGACATCATGCAGGGCTATCGCGTCATGGCCGACGAGGCGGCCGACCAATGGACCGGCCCCCCGCCCACGCACGTGTTCATCCAGGCCGGAGTCGGCGGTGCCGCCGCCGCGGTGTCCGTGCACTGCCGCGCCCGCTTCACCCCCGCCCCCGCGCTGATCGTCGTCGAGCCCGACCACGCCGCCTGCTTGCTCGCCAGTGCCGAACTCGGCGAGCGCACCGCCATTCTGGGCGACCTTGATACCATCATGGCGGGCCTCGCTTGCGGCGAACCCAGTTTGCTCGCCTGGCAGGAACTGGAACGCGCCGCCGCTGCGTTCATGGCGATCCCCGATCAGGCCGCTGTCGCAGCGCTGCGTCTGCTGGCGGCCAGCGGCAGCGTCGTCGGAGAATCAGGCGTTGCCGGGTTGGCGGGATGCTTGCTCGCCGCCGATCCGGCCGCACGCGCTACGCTCGGCCTCGACCCAAGCAGCCGCGTGCTGGTGTTCGCTACCGAAGGGGCCACCGATCCGGAGCAATACGCGAAATTCGTTGGCTCAGGTGATCTGGCCGATGAACTCGCGCGTCCTCGGGTCTTTGGGATTGGTGAAGAACTCGTCCGGCGATCCGTACTCCACGATCACCCCGCGGTCGGTGAAGTAGATGCGGTCCGCGACATCACGCGCGAAGCGCATTTCGTGAGTGACCAGGATGCAGGTCATTCCCTCATCGGCAAGCTGCTTGATCGTGGCGAGCACTTCCTTGACCGTCTCGGGGTCCAGCGCCGCCGTCACCTCGTCGAACAGCATCACCGCCGGGTTCATCGCCAGCGAACGGGCAATGGCGACGCGCTGCTGCTGCCCGCCGGACATTTCCCCCGGATACGCGTGCTCTTTGCCTTCAAGCCGCACCTTGCGCAGCAGCGCCATGGCGCGTTCCTGAACCTCCTTGCGTGGCTGATGCAGCACCTGGATCGGCGCCATCATGACGTTCTGCAACGCGGTGCGATGCGGGAACAGGTTGTACTGCTGGAACACCATGCCGATGCGCCGGCGCAGCGCGAGCTTGTCGACCGCGGGATCGCCGACCTCGATCCCCATCACCCGGATCGACCCGCTCTGGAACGACGTAAGGGCGTTGATGCAGCGGATCAGCGTGGACTTGCCGGAGCCGGAGGGTCCGATGATGCAGATGACCTCGCCCTTCATCACCTCCAGCGAGACACCCTTTAGAACTTCGAGCGCCCCGAATGACTTGTGAACCTCCGAGATCCGAACGATCGGTTCGGCGTCGGTCCAGGCCGGATCGGTGCGGGGCGCAGGAATTTCGGGATACCTCAGAGCTCGACCGCGTATTGGCGCTCCAGCCACAGGGTCAGCCGGGCGATCGGATAAGAATACACGAAGAACCAGAGCAGTATCCAGCCGTAGAGCGGAGCGAGCAGGTCGGTGCGTCCGCCCTCGGCGGCTTCCACCTGCCCGGCGAGCGTCATCACTTCGTTCACCCCGACGATCGACGCCAGCACGGTGGACATGGTCAGGATGGCGTAGAGGTTCATCCAAGGCGGCAGCATGCGTTTGATGCATTGCGGCAGGATGATCGACCACAATTGCTGGCGGCGGCTGAACCCCAGAGATTCCGCAGCTTCCCACTGACCGGACGGGATCGACTGGATGGCGCCGCGCATGATCTCCGCGACGTTGGCCATCACCGGCAGCGAGAGTCCAAGCACCGCCTTCGCCCAGTCCGGCAGCGGTACGACAACGCCGCCGATCCGGATCTGGAACGGCAGCATGAACATGGTGAAGAACAGCAGCACCAGCCACGGCGCATTGCGAAAGAACTGGGTCAGCACCCAACTGAAGCGCCGCACCGGCGCGGTGAACGAGATCAGCCCGATGCCGAGGAAACCTCCCAGCGCGGTGCCGATGGTCATGGCGCAAAAGCTGATCAGGATGTTGAATTCGAAGCCGCGCAACAGCAGCGGCGTCCATCGGACGAGTGCCGCGAAGACGCTGGAATGGCCCGGTGCCGCGCCCTGTGCGTCGGCGACCCAGGCCGGAAACACGACCGCCGCCGCCAGGACGCAACCCGGCCAGGCACGCAGCCGCAGCACCGGCAGCCCGGAACGGTTCGCGGCCGGCATTTGGAATGCGGGCCGCTGCAAGACTGCCATGTCAGACACGGTGGTAGCCTGGCATCCGCAGCGCGTGCTCTATCCGGTGCATCACGTACACCAGCAGTCCGACCAGCCCCACATAGATCAGCAGCAGCAC
>DATDIC010000573.1:0-2107 GCA_036521275.1 Acetobacteraceae bacterium | reverse complement strand
ACGCCCATATTCCGCGGCGGTTTTGGCGCCGGTCTGCCAGGGGCCGTCCATCTCGTTGCCCAGGCACCAGAACTTCACGCCATGCGGCGTCTCCCAGCCATGGCTGCGGCGCAGGTCGGACAGGGCGGTACCGCCGGGATGATTGCAATATTCAATGAATTGTCCTGCTTCCGCGGGACCGCGAGTGCCGAGATTGACCGCCAGCATCGGCTCCACGTTCGCGGCGCGGCACCAGTCGATGAATTCGTTCGTGCCGAAGCTGTTGGGTTCAGTTGAGAACCAGGCATAGTCGAGCCGGCGGGGACGATGCGCGACAGGTCCCACACCATCCTCCCAGTTATAGCCCGATACGAAATTCCCGCCCGGATAGCGCATGATCGTGGGGCCGAGTTCGCGAACCAGTTCCAGCACGTCGCGGCGAAATCCGTTTGCATCCGCCGAGGGATGTCCGGGCTCGAAGATCCCGCCGTATACGCAACGGCCAAGGTGTTCGATGAAAGCACCAAACAGCCTGCGGTCGGTTCGGCCGATTGTGAAATCCCGGTGCAGGCGCACCACGCTGTTCGACATCCCTTTCTCCTTGGCTACAGCGCTAGGCCCCACAGCCGATCGCGAGTTCTACATCGGCGATATCCCGACCACCGCGTCGGGAGCGTTTGTTTCCTCCCGAGCCGGGCAAAGACCCGAAGCTTTCGAAGGAGTGGCGCTTGCTTCCCGAAGCGCATCGCCCAGCGAGCTTCGCAGTGCTCGACGACAGCATCGGCGTCCGCCCAGGTTGGCCGGATTTCTATGTCTCGTCAACGCATTGAGCTGAACGCGCGGCTAGGGCATGATCGGCTTGAATTCAACGGGCGCACGATACGCTGGTGACGCATGATACAGCGCAATTCCGGATGGCGGCCGTCAGGAGCCGGCTGGCTCGCAACGTTCTGAGCAGCCCGCCATACGATCACGAATCGCAACGGAGACACATGGCGGATGACACAGGTAGCAGTGATCGGGGCGGGCCTCATCGGACGCGCATGGAGCATCGTGTTCGCCCGCGCCGGTTTCGATGTCGCGCTCTGGGACCCGCTCGCTGCCGCCGTTGACGCCGCGCGCGGCTTCATCCGCGACCGCCTGCCAGAGCTGCAGGAAGCCGGCCTGCTCGGCAATGATCCGGCTTCGGTGCTGGCCCGGATCCGTCCGGCCGCGACGCTGGAAGACGCGGTCCGCGACGCCGCGCACGTGCAGGAGAACGCACCGGAAAAACTGGCTGAAAAGAAGCAGCTGTTTGCTGCCTTGGACAAGGCGGCGCCGCCGGAAATCCCGCTCGCCAGCTCCACCTCCGGTATCCCGGCCAGCAAGTTCACCAGGACCCTTCCCGGGCGCGCCCGCTGCCTGGTCGCGCACCCGGTCAACCCGCCCTATCTGATCCCGCTGGTGGAGCTGTGCCCCGCGCCCTGGACGGATCCGGCGGTCGTCAGCCGCACCCGCGACCTGATGCACCGTGCCGGCCAGGCGCCGGTGGTGGTGAAAAAGGAAGTCGCCGGTTTTGCGCTGAATCGCCTGCAAGGCGCGTTACTGGCCGAAGCCTTCCGCCTGATCGCCGACGGCGTGATCTCGCCTGCCGATCTCGATGCCACCGTCAAGCACGGGCTTGGGCTGCGCTGGTCATTCATGGGCCCATTGGAAACGATCGACCTGAATGCGCCGGGCGGCCTCGTTGATTACTGCGCTCGCTATGGCGGACTCTATGCCGAGATGCAGCAGCAGATGACCCCGCGCGAATGGTCGGCGGCGCTGGTGGATTCACTGCACGCTGCGCGCCGGGAAGAGCTGCCGGCCAATCTGCATGCCGTGCGGCAGGAATGGCGCGACCGCCGGTTGATGGCGCTGCTGGCGCACAAGACCTCGCAGCCGGACTAGGCCCCTGCTACGCTGGCTCGTTCGGGAGACCAAACAACGGAGAAGGCAAGCCAATGACGAACCGCATCAGCCGGCGCGGCATCGCCGCCGGAGCCGCCGCGCTGCCGGCCGTTGCGATCATCCGTTCCGCCCAAGCGCAGCCGGCGAACGAAAGCACGTTTGATCGCCTCCAGCGCACCAAGACCCTGCGCATCGCCGC
>DATDIC010000572.1:0-6186 GCA_036521275.1 Acetobacteraceae bacterium | reverse complement strand
GCAGCGACGTGGAGGCTACCGCAGCCGCAGAACATCCGCCAAGGCGCAATTCTCACTGACGCGTTGGGTTGAACCGGGCTTATCTCTGCCGGGTCTGGAAACAGGCATTGCCGAGGCCGGTGCCGATCGTCAGCGCGCCCCAGTGGTTTGCCTCCTGCATCCAGGGCGCCTCGCTCAAACCCTGCACGACGGCGTCGTTATGCAGCATGACCATCGTGTCGTGACCGTCGATCTCGGGGATCGCTGCGCGTATCCGCTCCGGCAGGTTGAACTCGGCGCTTTCCCAATCGCCGGGCAGGTTCTGTCCGCCGCGGTCGATGGAGCCGTCGCTGGCAATCAGGCCGGGACAACCGATGCCGATGAAGGGGGCCAGCCGCCAGCCTTTCTTGGCGGCGGTGCGGATCAGTTCGTTCAACATTCCGGTCAATCGGTCGAGCGCTTCGTCCCGGCTTGGGGCGTCATCGCCGTGGCGCCAGAGTTCGGAGACGCGCACCTTTGCGTCGCGCAGCCGGTCGGCACGTTCCTTGCCGAGCGCCACGACGCCGGCGCGGAAATTGGTGCCGCCAATATCGACGCCGATGATGCTGTCATGGCCGGAGAAGACCCAGGTGGGCGCCAGGTGGGCGCAGCCGATCAGGCCAGCCTCGTCGGGGTGATGGCGGATCGGCCGCAGCTCGATCGCTCGGCCGTCTGCCTTGAGCAGCGCGAGGGCGCGTCCGATCGCGATTTCGCCAATGCGGCTGGCACGGAATCCACCGCCGATCACGATCGCATCCACCTTGCGCCAAGCTTTCAGGCGGAGTAGCCGGCGACAGACGGTGGCCAGTTCGCCGGCAAATTCCTCGACGGCGCTGTGGACCAGGCCGGCCGCCTCGGGGTCTCCATTCATCAGCAGCTTGTCGAGCTTGCGTTTGCCGACCGGGGTGTCCGGCTCCTCGGCACCAATCGGGTCTTCGCCCACCTGGCGCACGCGTTCGCGCCAGTCCTGCAGGATCGAGCGGAAGGCGCGGTTGCTGGCCCGGTCGCCCAGGAACCCGTCGGCGTCGCGCAGCTCGGCGTTGTAGGTCTCCACGGTGACTTCGGGCAGCACGGCGCCGCCATGGGTCGGGATTGTCGGTTCGGAAGAGGGCATGCGGGCTCCGGTTCGGGGGCGATGTACCCGATCTTCCTGCGTAATCCGGGTATCGTATTGATTGGCGCGCCGTTGCCCGGCAACCCGGCGCGCGGCCTACCCGGGTTCCGGCGGAACCTTAGTATACCATAATCGCCGGAATTGACGGTGGTCGCGATCAGGTTCCGGTGACAGCTTGGCCGCGCCGACAGCGGCTGGCATTGTTGCAGCCAGACAGCAGGAGGCGGTGATGGCGGATAGGTGGGTGCGGGTGGCGGCGAAGGCGGATATCCCCGCAGACGGGGTGATCGGCGTCCGCGTCGGCGACCGGGAGATCGCGCTGTATGATCTGGGAGGCGGCGAGTATCGCGCGACCGACAATGTCTGCACGCACGAATACGCTCAGCTTTCGGATGGCTGGCTGGAGGATGGGCAGATCGAGTGCCCTTTGCATGCCGGCCGCTTCGATGTGCGGACCGGGAAGGGGCTTTGCGCGCCGATCGAAAAGGACCTGCCGGTGTATGAACTGCGCGTGGAGGGGGACGAGCTGCAGGTGAAGCTGCCAGGGTGATGGCAGCCGTCCGAGACGTTGGCTCTTCCTTCGTTCATGCCGGCGCGGACGCTGCGCAGGGGGCATCCATGCGATCCGGCGGTCTGCATGTGCAGTCGTTGGATTCCCGCTTTCCGCGGGGATGACGGCGGATCGGTCGAGCCGGCTCAGCCGGCTCCTTGCAGGACCAGCTCCGGCCGGCGGCAGGCGCTGAAATGGCCGGGCGCAACCTCATTTAGCGGCGGGATTGCCTCGGCACAGGCGGGTTCCGCGTAACGGCAGCGGGTGCGGAAGCGGCATCCGGAGGGTGGGTTGACCGCGCTGGGCGGATCGCCCGCCAGCACGATGCGTGCGCGGCGCCGGTCGGGGTCAGGCTCTGGCGCGGCGGACAGCAATGCCTCGGTGTAGGGGTGCCGCGGGGTCCGGAACAGGGTTCGGGTCGGCGCCAGCTCCACCAGCTTCCCGAGATACATCACCGCCACGCGGTCCGAGATATGGCCGACCACCGCCAGGTCGTGGGCGATGAACAGGATCGACAGGCCCAGCTCCGCCCGCAGTTCCCGCAGCAGGTTCACCACTTGCGCCTGGATCGACACGTCCAGCGCGGACACCGGCTCATCGGCGACCAGGAAGCCGGGGCGCAGGATCAGCGCGCGGGCGATGCCGACGCGCTGGCGCTGGCCGCCGGAAAATTCGTGCGGGTAACGGGCGGCGAATTCCGGCGCGAGACCGACCAGGCGCAGTGCGTCGGCCACCAGTTCGCGGCGTTCGGCGGCGGCCAGCTTCGGGCGGTGGACCAGCAGCGGGGTTTCCACGATGCGGCCGATGGTCATGCGCGGATTGAGCGAGGCGAACGGGTCCTGGAACACCAGTTGCATGTCGGACCGGACCGGCCGCAGCGCGTGCCGCGACAGGTGGGTGATATCGCGTCCGCGGAAGCGGATGGTGCCGCCGGTCGGCTCCATCAGCCGCAGCACCGTGCGCCCGACCGTGGTCTTGCCTGATCCGGATTCGCCGACCAGTCCCAGCACCTCTCCCTCGACGACGAAGAACGATATGTCGTCCACGGCCTTGACCGTGTCGCGCGGTCCCAGTGGGAGTCGGCGCCGCAGCGCGAATTCCTTGCGCAGTGCGTGGACGGAAAGGATGGGGGATGGCGTCGTCGCCACGTTACGCTGCCAGATCCTGCCAGCGGGCGCAGCGCACCAGGTGATCCGGGGCGACCGGGTCGAGTGCCGGGAGCGCCGCCTCGCATGGATCGGGGCGCATATGGGCGCAGCGTGGGGCGAAGGCGCAGCCGTAGGGCAGATTCGCCGGATCCGGGACGTTGCCGGGAATGGCCGCGAGCGGTGCGCCCAGCGCCTCCAGCGGGACCATTCTGGGCACCGACTGCAGCAGGCCGCGCGTGTAGGGCATGCGCGGGGCGTGGAACAGGGTGCGCGCCGGGGCCTGCTCCACCACCCGTCCGGCGTACATCACCATGACGCGGTCGGCGACTTCCGCCACCACGCCAAGATTATGGGTGATGAACAGCATTGCCATGCCGGTGCGCGCCTGCAGGTCCTTCAGCAGCTCCAGGATCTGCGCCTGCACGGTGACGTCCAGGGCGGTGGTGGGCTCATCGGCGATCAGCACGTCGGGGTCGCAGGCCAGGGCGATGGCGATCATGACGCGCTGGCGCATGCCGCCGGAAAGCTGGTGCGGGTAGCTTGCCAGGCGCTTGCCTGGTTCGGGAATGCCGACGCGTTCCAGCAGGCGCGTCGCTTCTTTCGATGCGGCCGCCCGGGGGATGCCGCGATGGTAGCGCAGCGGCTCGGCGATCTGCTCGCCGATCGGCAGCACCGGGTTGAGCGAGGTCATCGGCTCCTGGAACACCATGGCGATGCGGCTGCCGCGGATCTCGCGCATCACCGGTTCCGGGAGCGCCAGCAGCTCTTGCGTACCGGCGAGCCTGACCTGTCCGCGCACGTCGCAGCCGGGGGGCGGCGGCAGCAGCCGCATCACGGCGAGACTGGTCACGCTTTTGCCGGAGCCGGATTCGCCGACCAGGGCCAGGGTTTCGCCGCGGGCGAGCGTGAAGGATACCTCGTTCACCGCCGGGACCGTTCCGGCATCGGTGCGGAAGCGGACCGACAAGCCGGTCACTTCCAGCATCGTGTCGGTCATCGGATGTCGAGCCTCGGGTCCAGCGCGTCGCGCAGGCCGTCGCCCAGGAAATTGAAGCCGGTCACCGCCAGGGTGATCGCCGCGCCGGGCAGGATGGCCAGCCAGGGCGCGCTGACCAGGTATTCCTGGGCGTTGTTCAGCATGTTGCCCCAGCTCGGCACCGGCGGCTGAATACCGTAGCCAAGGAAACTGATATAGGATTCCAGCAGGATGGCACGGGCGACGTTCAATGTCGCCGCGACCACGATGGGTGCCACGGCATTCGGGATCAGCTCGCGGAACATGATCATCCGGTCGGATGCCCCCAGCGCCAGGGCGGCGACGGCGAAGTCGCGGTCGCGGAGGGCGCGCACCTGCGCCTCCACCAGGCGGGCGACCTCCATCCAGCCGGTGGCGGCGATGATGACGGTGATGGAGAGCAGGCTGGGTTCCACGAAGGCGGCGAGCGCGAGCAGCAGGAAGATGGAGGGGAAGCACAGCATGGCATCGACGAGGCGCATGAGGACCGCGCCGATCACACCGCCATAATAGCCGGCCAGGACGCCGACCACGGTACCGGCGATGGTGCTGAGCACCATGGCCGCGCAGCCGACGGTCAACGAGATGCGGCCGGCCATTTCCAGCCTGGTCAGCATGTCACGGCCGAGCTGGTCGGTGCCCAATATATGCGTACCGGCGAACGGGGCGGCGAACCGGTGGCGGATGTCGATCGTGAGTTCGTTGTAGGGGCTTACATAGGGGCCGAACGCGGCGAGCAGGACCAGCAGAAGAATGATGGCGAGGCCGCCCAGCGCCAGGCGGTGCCGCATGAAGCGCCGCACCCCCCGGCCAAGGCGATGGCGTGCTACGGCAGGCGTCTGGATTGGCGGAGCATCGTCGGACGTGGTTCGCAAGGATGCTGACATGATGTCGCCTGCCGCGCCGGGTGGATCGCTATTTCCGCATGCGTCCGACGGTTTCCACCAGCTCCTCGATTTTCTGCTGCTGCTCGACGAGGTTGCCGGAGGCAAAGGCCCCGGCGACGCAGTGCGACACGTGATCGCGGAGGATCTGTTCTTCCACTTTCTGCAGGGCTGAGCGGACCGCGGCGATCTGGGTCAGCATGTCGACGCAGTAGCGATCGTCGGCGACCATGCGCTGCAAGCCGCCGACCTGGCCTTCGATGCGCTTCAGCCGGCTGACAACCGATGCTTTTGTTTCCTCACGCATTCACGCTTTTCCATGACCCCATGCTGGGAGTGGGGCGTATTGTCCCAGACCGGCTGAAGTCAGGCATTTTCGCCGGTACGCGTCAATCCGGGAGGTTGGGCGGACTGTTCGGGAGGGGGCCGTTCAGTATCCCAGCGCCAAGCCGTCCTTGCGTGGCTCCGACCCGGCAATCAGGCAGCCGCGGGCGCGATCGATCCAGATCGCCTGGGCGCCGCCGTGCGGACGTTCGATTAGTTCCAATTGGTGCCCCAGCCGTGACAGGCGGTCGCAGATTTCCGGCGCGATGCCGCGCTCGATCTGCACCTTGCCGTTCAAGGGCAGCAGGCGCGGGGCGTCCATCGCCTCCTGGATGTCGAGGCCGAATTCGAGCAGGTTGGTGAGGAACAGCGAGTGCCCCATCGGCTGGTAGTGCCCGCCCATCACCCCGTACGGCATCACCGCCTGGCCATTCTGCATGACCATGCCCGGGATGATCGTGTGCATCGGGCGCTTGCCGGGGGCGATGCAGTTCGGGTGGCCTCGTTCCAGCCGGAAGCCGAAGCCGCGGTTCTGCAGCATCACGCCGGAGCGCTCTGCCAGGATCGCCGAGCCGAACCCCTCGAACAGCGAGTTGATGAAGCTGCACGCATTGCCGTCCTGATCGACGACGCAGAGATAGACGGTGTCCTTGTGTGGCGGCAGCAGGGCTTCGCCGGGTGCCGGCATGGTGCGCATCGCGCGTTCGTCGCTGATCAGCGCGCGCAGCCCGGCAAGGTACGCCGGATCGAGCAGCTTGCGGACCGGCACATCGGCTTGGGCGGGGTCGGCGAGGAAGGCGTTGCGGTCGCGATAGGCGAGCCGTGCGGCCTCTATGTGGCGATGGAAACGTTCGGCGCTGATCGGACCCTGCGGGGCGGTTTCGATCCCAGCCAGGATGCCGAGGATCATCAGCGCCACCAGTCCGGATCCGTTCGGGGGGCACTGATACACGTCATAGCCACGCCAGTTTATGGTGATCGGCTCGACGAATTCGGCGTTGTGCAGGGCGGCGGCGAAATCCTGCTCGGTGTGCAGGCCGCCGCGCGCACGCAGGGTGGCGACGATATCGGCGGCGACCGGACCTTCGTAGAAGGCACGCGCACCGCGCGCGGCGATGGCGCGAAGGGTCTCG
>DATDIC010000571.1:0-3322 GCA_036521275.1 Acetobacteraceae bacterium | reverse complement strand
CGCGGCCGAGGTGGTTGTCAAGGCCAGCGGCGTCGGGGTGTTCGACGATGCGCTGCTGGCGGGGCTGGTCAGCGCACCGCGTCACGACGCCCTGCGCGTGTTCTGGGATGTGGATGCACCGGCAACGATCGCGGAGATGCGCGCCGACCCGTTGCATCCGGTGCGTCGTGCGCTGCCTTCGCTGGACCTGGTTCTGACGTATGGCGGCGGCGCACCGGTGGTGGATGCTTATACCGGCCTTGGAGCAGTAACCTGCGTGCCGGTGTACAATGCGCTTGATCCTGCCGCGCATTTTCCGGCGCGGCCTGATCCGGCGCTGCGTGCGGACCTGGCTTTTCTTGCCAACCGCATGCCCGACCGCGAGGCGCGGGCGCGCGAGTTCTTTTTCCATCCGGCGGAGTTGTTGCCGGAGCGGCGGTTCCTGCTCGGCGGCTCCGGTTGGGATGCCGGGGTACCGGCGAATGTCCGCCTGCTCGGCCATGTCGGCACCGAACGCCACAATGCGTTCAACTGCTCCGCGATGGCGGTGCTGAACGTTGCGCGGGAAAGCATGGCGCAGATGGGGTTCTGCCCCGCCACCCGCGTGTTTGAGGCAGCCGGGGCTGGGGCATGCCTGATCACCGATCAGTGGGAGGGGATCGAGCTGTTCCTGGCGCCCGACCAGGAGGTGCTGGTGGCGCGCGACGGGCAAGATGTGGCGGACCACCTGGCCGCGCTGACCCCGGCGCGGGCGCGGGAAATCGGCTGGCGGGCGCGTGATCGCGTCATTGGCAACCACACCTATGCCGGCCGTGCGCGGCAGGTGGACGTGCTGTTCCGCGCCGCCCTGGCGCGCAAGCACGCGCTGGTTCCGGCGTAGGGGGACGCGGGAATGCGACTGGTCTTCCTGGGCCTCAGTCTCAGCTCTTCCTGGGGAAACGGACATGCGACCACTTATCGGGCGCTGTTGCGCGCGCTGGATCGGCGCGGCCACGAGGTGCTGTTCCTGGAACGCGACCAGCCTTGGTACGCCGCGCATCGCGACCTGCCGAAGCCCGATTTCTGTGATCTGCGCTTGTATGGCCGGGTCGCCGATCTGGACCGTTACGCCGGCAGTATCGCCAGCGCCGATGCAGTGATCGTCGGGTCCTATGTGCCTGAAGGTGTGGCTGTGATCGACCGGCTGTCATCGCCGGTACGGCTGTTCGCTTTCTACGACATCGATACGCCGATCACCATGGCGGGGCTGGCCGAAGGCGGTACCGCCTACCTGTCACCGGCGCAGGTGCCGCTGTTCGATCTCTATCTTTCATTCACCGGCGGGCCGCGGCTGCGGACGCTGGAGAGGAAGTACGGTGCGCGTCGCGCTCGTCCGCTCTATTGCGCGGTTGACGTGGAGCTGCACCGGCCGACCCCGTCGCCACGCCGCTGGGATCTTGGTTACATCGGCACTTACAGCGAGGATCGTCAGCCGATCCTGGAACGATTGCTGATCGAGCCGGCGCGCCAGCTGCCGGAGCGCCGCTTCGCCGTCGCCGGACCGTTGTATCCGGATGGCATTCGGTGGCCGGCCAATGTGGATCGCATCGAGCATCTCGGGCCGGCCGACCATCCCGGCTTCTATTGCAGCCTGGGTTGGACGCTGAACGTCACGCGCGCCGACATGCGGCTGGCGGGGTATAGCCCGAGCGTGCGGCTGTTCGAGGCCAGTGCCTGCGCCTGCCCTATCCTGTCCGATCCGTGGCCTGGCCTGAACACGTTCTTTCTGCCCGGGCGTGACATCCTGGTTGCGCCCGATACCGATGACGTGCTCGCCGCACTGGCGATGGACCCGGCATCGCGCCTGGCGATTGGCGCCGCGGGCCGCGCCCGTACACTCGCTCGCCACACGGCCGATATCCGCGCCCAGGAGCTGGAATGCTTCCTTGCAGAAGCCCGCCATCGCGACATGCGTCGGTCGGTCGCGATGGTGGCAGGAGCCGATGCATGAGACCGCAAGAATGCAAGGCGGTCCTGGTGGCCCATCACCCAGCCGATTGACAGCACCCCGAAAACGCGGCTGCTCTACGGCCCGAAAAGCCGGAGAGAACGCCAGATGAAACGCCGCACGCTGCTTGCCGGAACGGCGGCCGCACTCGCCACCCCGCTCGCCCGTCCGCACGCGCAGAAGCCGGCGACGGTGAACTGGTGGTATCATTTCGATGACCCGAAGGCCACGCCGGACGAGCTGATCGCCGCGTTCAACAAGGAACATCCCGACATCACGATCCAGCCGCAGAACATCCCGTGGGGCGGCGGCGCCGATTACGACAACCGGATGTACACCTCGATCATTGCCGGCAATGGTCCGGACACGGCGATGGTGAAGTTCAACAACCTGGCGCGGCTGATGGAGATGGACGCGCTGGTGCAGATGGACAAGTGGATCGACGCCTGGCCTGGACGGACCGACATTTCGCAGGACCTGTGGCGGTTGCATACCGCGCCGGACGGGCACCGCTATTACCTGCCGCTCCAGTACGTCGTGCTCTATGTCTATGTGCGGCTCGACATGCTGGATAAGCACAATCTTCAGCCGCCGACCAATTTCGATGAATTCCGCGCGGTGGCCAAGGCGGTGACCGGAGGCGAGCAATGGGGGTTCGGGCTGCGCGGCGGCCCCGGCGGGCACGACGCCTGGATGCCGTTTGCCTTCGGCACCGGGGCCAAGCCGGTGAAGGGCGGCTTCGTGTCGCCGCCGGCGCTGGCGCAGAACCGGTATTTCATCGATCTGTATCGCACCGACAAGGTCTGCCCGCCCTCGGCGCCGACCGACGGGTTCCTGCAGATCATCAACAACCTGAAGGCGGGCCGGATCGCGATGGCGGTGCACCATATCAGCACGGCCAACGATGTGGTCGCGGCACTGGGCGACAAGATCACCGCCGTGGTGGTGCCGCGCGGTCCGAACAACACCGGCTGGGCCACGTATGGCGACGGCTCGAACGCCGTGTTCAGCGCCTGCAAGAACCCGGAGGCCGCCTGGACCTGGGTGTCGTGGCTGTCCACCGGGCCGAACAACGTGCTGTATAACAAGGCCGCCGGTCAGATGACCGTCACCATCTCCGGGGCCAAGAACTGGACGCTGCATCCGAAGCGCTTCGTGGATGCGACGGTGAACTCGCTGCCCTATGCCGGGGTGCTGCCGAACCTGCCGCAGACCGCGGATTTCACGCGCGTGACCTGGCCGCAGAACACGCAGAAGGCGCTGCTGGGACAGATGACCCCGGACGCCATGATGCAGTCGTTCGAGAAGCTGTTTTACGGCTGATGCGCCCCGGCCGGCGCGCTCGCGCCATTGGCC
>DATDIC010000570.1:0-3785 GCA_036521275.1 Acetobacteraceae bacterium | reverse complement strand
TCCCGTCTCGCGGGAGAGGATTGCGCGCCGGAAACACCTCTCCCGCCTCGCGGTAGAGGTCGGATTGCGGAGCAATCCGGGAGAGGGCCGCCCTACCACCCCGCCGCCGCCAACACCCGGAGCGCCAGCTTGAAGTGCGGCCGGTCGATCATCTTGCCGTCCAGCGCAAACACCCCGCCCTCCGGATTGGCCGCGAACGCATCGCGCACCCGTTCCGCCCACCGCACCTGCTCCACCGGTGGCGTGAACGCCGCATTGGCGATCTCGATCTGCGCGGGATGGATCAGCACCTTCCCGGCAAACCCGTCCGCCGCCGCCGCCTCGGCCTCCCGCCGCATCCCCTCCGCATCGCGCGGATCGGGCCAGGGCGTGTCCAGCGCCGGCACCCCGATCGCCCCCGCCGCCGCCACCACCGCCGCCCGTGCCCAAGCCGCCGGCAAATTCAGCGACCCGTCCGGCCGGCGCGGCGTCACCCCCAGATCGGCCGACAGATCCTCCGCCCCGAAACAGACCGCCGCCAGCCGCGATGCCACCCCCGCATACGCCCCCAGCGTGAACAAGGACGCCGCGGTTTCCGTTACAATCGCTACCACACCGACACTGCCCACCGGCAGCCCCGCCGCCGTCTCCAACGCCTCCAGATGATGATCCAGCGCGCGCAGATCGTCGGGCCCGGAGCATTTCGGCAGCATCACCGCCGCCGGCGCCGCCGGCACCACGCTCGCCAGGTCGGCCAAATACCATTGTGTGCCACGCGGGTTCACCCGCACGATCACGTCATTCCGCCGCGCATCGTCCCCCATCTGCCGCAGCAGCGCCGCCACCGCCGCCCGCGCCTCCGGCTTGGCCCGCGCCGCCACTGAATCTTCCAGGTCCAGGATCACCGCGTCCGCCGCCGAGGCGAGCGCCTTGGATGATTTGCGTGCCGAATCGCCGGGCGCGAACAGCGGGCTTCTCAGTCGCATGCGTGTTGGACCGCTTGCCTGTAACAGCGAACAATCTTGCGCCTTCCACCGCGTTATGCAATCAGCGGACACGGAGGCAAACCCAACAAAAAGGGGGACGTCCAGGGGTGTCCGACATCATCCTGGAAACACACGGCCTGACGCGTGAATTCAGCGGCTTCGTCGCCGTTGACGACGTGTCGCTTGCGGTGCGCGAAGGCACCATCCACGCGCTCATCGGCCCCAACGGCGCCGGCAAGACCACCTGCTTCAACCTGCTGACAAAGTTCCTGCCGCCGACGCGCGGACGCATCCGCTTCAAGGGTCGCGACATCACCCGCCTGCGCCCGGCACAGGTCGCGCGCCTTGGCCTCGCCCGCAGCTTCCAGATCTCCGCCGTGTTCCCCCGCCTCACATCGCTGGAAAACGTCCGCCTCGCCTTGCAGCGCGCGCGCGGCAACTCGTTCGATTTCTGGCGCTCGGAAAAATCGCTGCGCGTGTTCGACGACCGCGCGCACGAGCTGCTGTTCGATGTCGGCCTGTCCGGCTTCGCCGACACCACCGCCGGCCAGCTCGCCTACGGCCAGAAGCGCGCGCTGGAAATCGCCACCACCCTGGCACTCGATCCAGAGGTGCTGCTGCTGGACGAGCCCACCGCCGGCATGACCCACGGCGACGTGGACCGCATCGTGGAGCTGATCCGCCGCATCCGCACCGGCCGCACCATCCTGATGGTGGAGCACAATCTCTCCGTCGTGCAGGGCCTGTGCGATATCATCACCGTGCTCACCCGTGGCCGCGTGCTGGCCGAAGGCAACTACGCCAGCGTGTCGCGCAACCCGGACGTGATCGCCGCCTATCTCGGCTCCGAAACGCCCGCGGCCGTCCATGCTTGAGGTCCGCGACCTCAACGCCTGGTACGGCGAAAGCCACGTGCTGCATGGCGCCGCCTTCGAGGTGCGCGAAGGCGAGGTGGTCACGCTGCTCGGCCGCAACGGCGCCGGCAAGACCACCACGATGAAATCGATCATGGGCCTGGTGCCGTGCCGCGACGGCACCATCCGCTTCCGCGGCCGCGAGCTGATCGGCCTGCCCTCGGACGCCATCGCCCGCTCCGGCATCGCCTTCTGCCCCGAGGAGCGCGGCATTTTCGGCTCGCTCTCGGTCACCGAGAACCTGCTGCTGCCGCCTGTCGTCGCACCGGGCGGCCTGGATATCGACACCATCTACGCGCTGTTCCCCAACCTCAAGGAACGCGCACGCACCGCGCAGGGCACCAAGCTTTCGGGCGGCGAGCAGCAGATGCTGGCAATCGCCCGCATCCTGCGCACCGGCGCGCGCATGCTGCTGCTCGACGAACCGACCGAAGGGCTCGCCCCGGTCATCGTGCAGCAGATCGGGCACACCATCCGCGAGATCAAGAACCGCGGCTTCACCGTCCTGCTGGTCGAACAGAACTTCCGCTTCGCCGCCACGGTCGCCGACCGGCACTACGTCATGGAGCACGGGCGGATGGTTGATATGATTCCCAACCATCTGCTGAACTCCCGGTTGGACAAGCTGCATGAATATCTTGGCGTGTAGCGCCGATATGCGTGCAAGCATCCCGCGCGCATCTTCCATATCCGTCCCGAAGGCACCCGCGCCATGATGATGATCTTCGGCATACCCGCGCCGCTGCTGTTCGGGCAGCTTCTGCTCGGGCTGATCAACGGCGCGTTCTACGCCCTGCTCTCGCTTGGGCTGGCGGTGATCTTCGGCATGCTCAACATCATCAACTTCGCGCACGGCGCGCTGTTCATGATGGGCGCTTTCGCCTCCTGGATGCTGCTGAACTATCTCGGCATCGGCTATTTCCCGGCCCTGATCCTGTCGCCGATCATCATCGGCATCTTCGGCATCGTGCTGGAACGGGTGATGATCAGCCGCCTGTACAAGATCGACCACGTATACGGCCTGTTGCTGACCTTCGGGCTGGCCCTGGTGATCGAAGGTCTGTTCCGCAACTATTACGGCAGCTCCGGCATGCCGTACCAGATACCGCACATCCTGCAAGGCGCCACCAATCTCGGCTTCATGTTCCTGCCGATCTATCGCGCCTGGGTCGTGCTCGCCGCCCTGGTCGTCTGCATCGCCACCTGGGCGGTCATCGAAAAGACCTCCCTCGGTGCCAAGCTACGCGCCGCCACGGAAAACGCACCGCTGGTGCGCGCCTTCGGCGTCAACGTGCCGCGCATGGTCACGCTCACCTACGGCGGCGGCGTCGCCCTTGCCGCCTTTGCCGGCGTGCTGGCGGCGCCGATCTACTCGGTGAACCCCAACATGGGCGACAATTTCATCAATACCGTGTTCGCCGTGGTGGTAATCGGCGGGATGGGGTCCATCATGGGCTCGATCATCACCGGCTTCGGCCTCGGCGTGATCGAGGGCCTGACCAAGGTGTTCTACCCACAGGCCTCCGCAACGGTGGTCTTCCTGGTGATGGTCATCGTGCTGCTGTTCCTGCCGCGCGGCCTGTTCGGAAAGACCGCCTGAGATGTCGGTCTCGACCGCCACCTCGGAACTCGCCGCCAGCCGCCCCGGCCTGTTCGGTTTCACCCGCTCCCAGGCAATCGCATTCGCGGTCCTGCTCGCGGCAGTGATCGTGCTGCCGCACGTGCTCTACCCGATCTTCCTGATGCGCGTGCTCACCGCCGCGCTGTTCGCCTGCGCCTTCAATCTGATGATCGGCTATGTCGGGCTGCTGTCGTTCGGACACGCCGCGTTCTACGGCATGGGAGCATATCTCGCAGCCTGGACCTTGAAGTTCTGGCATCTCGACGCAGTCCTCTGCATCGCCAT
>DATDIC010000569.1:0-12926 GCA_036521275.1 Acetobacteraceae bacterium | reverse complement strand
CACCATCGCGCCGCCGCGGGTGAGGCCGCGACAGCGGCTGGCGTCGATCAGTTCCCAGGCTTTCATGTGCGGCGGGTTGCGGAAGGTGGAGCCGCCGGTGCGGGCACGGATCGGCTGGGAGGATTCGCGGGCGGCGCGGATTGCCGCCATGCGGGCGGCGATGGTTGCTGGTGCGGCGGGGTGGGCGCGCAGGCGGGCACGCACGACCACGGCGCCATGCGGCAGGCGCGCGTGGCGGTAGGCGAAGGCGAGATCGGCGGCGGACAGGCGGCGGATGTCGCCGGACCGGGTGACGATGTCGGCCCAGTCGAGGCAGTCGGCGATTTCAGCATCGTAGGCGCCGCCGTTCATGACCACGGCGCCGCCTATGGTGCCGGGGATGCCGGAGAGGAATTCGAGGCCGCCGAGGCCGGCGGCGGCGGCGTGTTCGGCCACCGTGATGTCCAGTGCGGCGGATCCGGCGACGATGCCGTCGGTTTCCGGTGAAACGGTGTTGAAGCCGCGGGCGAGGCGGATGGTGACGCCCGGCAGGCCGCCGTCGCGGACAATGAGGTTGGAGCAGGCGCCGATCACGTGCACCGGGGTGGTGTGCGGCAGGCTGCGGAGAAAGGCGGCGAGGTCGTCGGGGTCGGCGGGACGGTATAGCGTCTCGGCCGGGCCGCCGACGCGGAACCAGGTCAACGGGGCGAGCGGTGCGGCGTGCTGCGTGCGGCCGCGGAGTGGCGTGCCCTCACCCGGCGCGCTATCGCGCGCCGACCTCTCCCGCAGGGCGGGAGAGGTCGTCATGCGGCGTTGTTGCTCTCGCGGGGCGGGAGAGGTGGTCATGCGGCGTTGCCGCCGCGGCGGGCGGCTTGCAGCGTGGCGAGCTCAGCCGGCAGGTCGGCGGCCCATTGGGTGATGTTGCCGGCGCCGAGGCAGACGACGAAATCGCCGGGCTTGGCGATGGCGTAGATCATTTCGGGCAGGCGTTCGGGACTGGGCAGCGGCACGACGCTGCGATGGCCGCGGGCGCGCAGCCCATCGACCAGCGCGTCGCGGGTGACGCCCGGGATGGGCTTTTCGCCGGCCGGATAGACGTCGGCGACGATGACGGTGCCGGCGTCGTTCATGCAGGCGCAGAACTCGTTGAACAGCGAATGGAGACGCGTGTAACGATGCGGCTGCACCACCGCGACCACGTCGCGTGCGCCGGCCTGGCGGGCGGCCTTCAGCACGGCGGCGATCTCCACCGGGTGGTGGCCGTAATCGTCGATGATGGTGATGCCGCCGGTTTCGCCGGTCTTGGTGAAGCGGCGCTTGACGCCGCGGAAGGCAGCGAAGGCGCTGCGCAGCGTGTCGTCGTCGATCGACATCTCCACGCCGACGGCGACCGCGGCAAGTGCGTTCAGCACGTTGTGGTGGCCGAGCATGGGGATGCGGAACGGGCCCATGCGGCGGGTGCGGTTGCGGGTGCGGTCGGTCGCCACGACCTCGAACGTGGCGCCGAGGCGGTCGGCCACGACGCGGTCGGCGCGGATGTCGGCCTGGGGGGAGAAGCCGTAGGTGATGATGCGGCGGTCCGACAGGCGCGGGATCATCTGCTGCACGGCCGGATGGTCGATGCAGAGCACGGCGAAGCCGTAAAAAGGAATGTTGGCAACGAACTGGTCATAGCCGGCGACCATCGCCTCCGGCGTGCCCCAGTGATCCAGGTGCTCGGGGTCCATGTTGGTAACGACTGCGATCACTGCCGGCAGGCGCAGGAAGCTGCCGTCGCTTTCGTCGGCCTCGGCCACCATCCAGTCGCCGGATCCGAGGCGGGTGTTGGTGCCGTAGGCGTTGATGATGCCACCGTTGATCACGGTGGGATCGAGATGCGCGGCTTCCAGCACCGCGGCGATCAGGCTGGTGGTGGTGGTCTTGCCGTGGGTGCCGCCGACCGCGACGGACCATTTCAGGCGCATCAGCTCGGCAAGCATTTCGGCGCGGCGGACGATGGGGATGAAGCGGGCGCGGGCGGCCGCAACCTCGGGGTTGTCGCGCTGCACGGCGGAGGAGACGACGACCACCTGGGCGCGGCCGAGATGGGCGGGGTCGTGGCCGATGGCGACCGGGATGCCGGCCTCGCGCAGGCGGCGGACATTGGCGGATTCAGAGAGGTCGCTGCCCTGCACGGAGTAGCCGAGATTGTGCAGGATCTCGGCGATGCCGGACATGCCGATGCCACCGATGCCAACGAAATGGATGGTGCCGATGGACAGCGGCAAGGCCCTCATAGGTGCTCTCCCGGACGGGCTTCGGAGGGGATCAGGGCCTCGACGGCGTCGGCGAGACGGGCGGCGGCATCCGGGCGCGCAAGGGTGCGGCCGGTCGCAGCGGCGCGCATCAGCTCGTCCGGATCATCGAGCCAGCCGGTTAGGTGTCGGCTGAGGGTGGCGGGGGTGAAATCGTTCTGCGGGATCAACCGGGCGGCGCCGGTGGCGGCGAGCGCGCCTGCGTTGGCGGACTGGTGGTCGTCGATCGCGCCGGGCAATGGAACAAGCAGCGCCGGGCGCCCGGCGACCGCCAGCTCGGCGATGGTGGAGGCACCGGCGCGGGCGATCACCAGATGCGCGGCGGCAAGACGATCGGCGATATCGGGGAAGAAGCTGGACAGCTCCGCCTGGATGCCGAGTGCGGCGTAGGTGGCACGGACGCGGTCGAGATCCTCCGGCCGGCACTGCTGGGTGATGTCGAGGCGGGCGAGCAGCTCCGGCGACAGCAGCGCGACCGCCGGCGGGATCACTTCGCTGAACACGCGGGCGCCGAGCGAGCCGCCGAGGACGAGCAGGCGGATGCGGTCGGCCGGCGCGGCGTACGGCGCATCGGCGAGGCGGAGGATGGGGGAGCGGACCGGGTTGCCGGTGATCGCCGTGCGACAGGAGGCGGGGACGCGCGAGGTGGATTCGAAGCTGACCGCCAAAAGATCGGCGTGGCGGGCGAGGAAGCGGTTGGCGCGGCCGAGCACCGCGTTCTGTTCGTGCAGCACCACCGGAGGGCGCGGGTGCAGCAGACGGGCGCCGAGCACGGGAGCGACGGCGGGATAGCCACCAAACGCAACCATCGCGGCGGGGCCGATGCGGCCGAGGATGGTGCGCGCCTGGGCTGTTCCAGCGGCGAGCGCAACCGCCGCGGTTGCGGCACCCCAGGCACCGCGGCCGGCAATGCCGGCGCCGCGCAGCACGAAATGCTCGTGGTCGGCGAATGTCTTGCTGGTGGACGCGCCGGAGCGGGCGTCGGTCATCAGCGCGATGCGCCGGCCGCGGCGGATCAGCTCGGCGGCGAGCGCTTCGGCCGGGAAGAAATGGCCGCCCGTGCCGCCGGCGGCGATGACCACCGGCCTGACTGCGGGGCCCCTCATGATACCTCACCGTGATGACGGCGGCGGGTGAGGGCGAGCAGCATGCCCATGCCGAGTGCGACGGCCAGCACGGATGATCCGCCGTAGGAGACGAAGGGCAGCGTCATGCCCTTGGTCGGGATCAGCTCCAGCGAGCTGGCCATGTTGATGAAGGCCTGCAGACCGAAGCCGACCAGCAGCCCGGTGCAGGCGAGCACGCTGAACAGGTCGGGTTCCTTCAGCAGGCGAAGCAGGCCGCGCACGACGATGAAGCCGAATACGCACAAGATGATCAGGCAGAGGATCAGCCCGAACTCCTCGCCGGCGACGGCGAAGACGAAATCGGCGTGGGCGTCGGGCAGCACGTCCTTGACGCTGCCCTCGCCGGGCCCGCGGCCGAACAGTCCGCCATTGCCGAAGGCTTCCAGCGCGGTGGTCACCTGGTAGGTGTTGGCGCCGGTCGGGTGCAGGAACTCATGCATGCGGACCTGGACGTGGGGGAACAGCACGTAGGCGCCGAACGCGCCGCCGCAGATGGCCGCGACGCCCATGCCGACCATGATCAGGTTGAGGCCGTTGATGTAGAGCTGGGCGAAGAAGACGGCGGTGATGACGGCGGTCATGCCGATGTCGGGCTGCGATTTCAGCAGCAGCGCGATGATGACGAAGATGGCGCCGGCAATCAGCGTGCCGGGAAAGCCGGAGCGGCGGCCCTCGGCGATCAGCCAGGCGGCGACGATGGCGAAGCAGGGCTTGAGGAACTCGCTGGGCTGAAGGGACAGGCCTGGCAGTGAGATCCAGCGGCGGGCGCCCTTGATCTCCACGCCGACGAACATGGTGGCGACGGTCAGCAGCAGCGCGACGATGCAGCCGACGATTGCCAGCCGGCGGACGTCGCGGGGCGACAGCAGCGAGGTGGCGGTGACCAGCCCGCCGGCAAGGGCGAGGAACAGCACCTGCTTGAGGATCAGCGCATTGCGGGCGTCGCCGATGCGCTCGGCGACCGAGGGGCTGGAGGCCAGCACCATGATGTAGCCGAAGCCGATCAGGATCCCGAGCGCGCCCAGGGTCCAGCGGTCCACGGTCCACCACCAGCGGCCCAGCATGGAGGTGTCGGCGCGGGAGAGTTCCATCAGGCGGCTTCCGCGGCGGACAGGGCGTGGACGAGAGTGGCGAACCGGTCGCCGCGCGCATCGAAGCCGGTGAACTGGTCGAAGCTGGCGCAGGCCGGGGAGAGCAGGACGACCGGAGCGCCGGTGCGGCGTGCGGCGGCAAAGGCGGCGGGCACGGCGGTTTCAAGCGTGCCGGAGATCTCGTGGGGGACGCCGGCGGCGGCGAGCGTGGTGGCGAGATGCGGGGCGTCGCGGCCGATCAGCAGGGCGCGGGCGATGCGCGGGAAGAATGGCGCGAGCGGGTCGATGCCGCCCTGCTTGGCCTGGCCGCCGGCAATCCAGACCAGGCGGTCGTAGCAGGCCAGCGCTCGGGCGGCAGCATCGGCGTTGGTGGCCTTGCTGTCGTTGATGAAGGTTACACCGGCAATGGTGGCGATGCGCTGCTGGCGGTGCGGCAGGCCGGGAAAGGATGCGAGCGCGGGCGGGATGACGTGCGCCCATTGGCTGGCGGGGACGAAGCGCATGGCGATGGCGACGGCGGCAGCGGCGTTCTGCGCATTGTGCGTGCCGGGAAGTGCGGGGGCATCGCGCAGGTCGAAGTCGAACCCGACCTGATCGTGCCGGAAGTGGCCGTCGACGACGCAGACATCGTGCGGCGACGGGAGGTGCTGGTGGCCGGAGACATGGATGCAGCGGCCAAGCTCGGCGGCGAGTGACGTGGAGAGCGGATCGTCCACGCCGATGACGGCCAGATCGTCGGTGGACTGCCGATCGAAGATCGCACGCTTGGCGGCGATGTAGCCGGCCATGTCGCCGTGGCGGTCGAGATGATCGGCGCTGAGGTTGAGCATCGCCGCCGCATCGAAGCGGAGAGTGGCGAGTCGCTCCAACATGTAGCTCGACATTTCGAGCACGTAGATGCCGTTGTCCGGCAGCAGCGGAAGCGCGAGGGCAGCGGGGCCGAGATTGCCGCCCGCAGCGATGCATTCGTCGTTGCCGGGAGGGGTATCCCGGTCATTCCTGTCCCCCACGCCGTCATTCCCGCCCCCCACCCCGTCATTCCCGCGCAAGCGGGAATCCATTGCCGCGGTCGGGCTCCCGCCGTCACGCGAAGAACGGGTTGTGCCGGCGTTGGTCGCTTCATCCGTGCGACGGTGGGGATCCGCCGCTGCGGGTGGATTCCCGCTTTCGCGGGAATGACGGGGGAGGGAATGACGGGGGAGGCTTTCGCGGGAATGACGGGGGAGGGGACGCGAGCCGTCAGCAGCACGCAGAATGTGCGCCAGCAGCGCGGTGGTGGTGGATTTGCCGTTGGTGCCGGTGATGCCGATGAAGCGGGCGTGGGAACTGCTGCGGCGGACCGCCTGAAAGAGCAGTTCGGCGTCGGAGAGGATGGGGATGTTGGCGGCGCGGGCGCGCAGCGCCACAGGGTGCGGGGCGGGCAGGCGGTGCGGGATGCCAGGAGACAGGACCAGCGCGTCGAAGTCGAACGGGCCGTGGGCGAGGTTGCGGAAGGTGAGCAGGCCCTCACCCGCCGTGCTTACGCACGGCGACCTCTCCCGCGTTGCGGGAGAGGTGGGGTCGGGTACGTTGTCGTCCCAGGCGACGACGTCGGCGCCCATGGCGGCGAGGGCGTGCGCGGCGGGAAGGCCGTTGCGGCCGAGGCCGAGGACGGCGAAGCGGTAGCCGGCGAAGAGGTTGGCGGGGAAACCGGTCATCGGATCTTCAAGGTCGCCAGGCCGACCAGCGCCAGGATCATCGAGATGATCCAGAACCGAATGACGATGGTGGATTCGGCCCAGCCTTTCTTCTCGAAATGATGGTGCAGCGGCGCCATCAGGAACACGCGGTTGCCGGTGCGCTTGAACCAGAACACCTGGACGATGACGGAGACCGTCTCGACCACGAACAGGCCGCCGACGATCAGCAGCACGATCTCGTGCTTGGTGGCGACGGCGATCGCGCCCAGCGCGCCGCCCAACGCGAGGCTGCCGGTGTCGCCCATGAACACGGCAGCGGGCGGTGCATTGAACCACAGGAAACCGAGGCCGGCGCCGATCAGCGCGGAGCAGAACACGGCCAGCTCACCGGCGCCGGGCACGGGATGGAGTTGCAGGTAGTCGGCGAAGATGTGGTTGCCGACCAGGTACGCGATCAGCGCGAACACGCCGGCCGCGATGATGGTCGGCACGATGGCCAAGCCGTCCAGCCCGTCGGTGAGGTTCACGGCGTTGGAGCTGCCGAGCATCACCAGCATGCCGAACACCGGGAAGAACCAGCCGAGCGGGATCAGCACGTCCTTGAACACCGGGATGGCGAGCGCGTCACCCAGGTTGCCGTCGGTGGTGTGCATCAGCCAGATCGCCGCGGCCAGGCCGATCATCGCCTGGCCGATCAGCTTGCCCTTGCCGGACAGGCCCTTGTGATTGCGCCGCGCCAGCTTGAGATAGTCATCGGCGAAACCAAGCAGGCCATAGCCGAGCGTGACGCCCAGCACCGCCCAGATGTAGCGGTTGCGCAGATCGACCCAGAGCAGGGTGGCGGAGAGCGAGGCGAACAGGATCAGCACGCCGCCCATGGTGGGGGTGCCGGCCTTTTCGACCACGTGACGCGCCGGGCCATCTGCGCGGATCGGCTGTCCCTGGCGCTGCTTGACCCGCAGCCAGCGGATCAGCCCCGGGCCGACGAGGAAGCTGACCACGAGCGCGGTCATGCACGCTGCACCCGAGCGGAAGGAGATGTAGCGGACGAGGTTGAACAGGATGAACTGGTGTGCCGCCGGCTGCAGCAGGTCGTACAGCATCAGGCGGGCTCCGCGAGGCGATCGAGGGCAGCGACAACCAGCTTCATGCGGGTGCCAAGGCTGCCCTTGACCAGGATGGCGTCGCCCGGGCGGATCACTCCGCCGATGATCTCGGCGAGGGCCGCTGAATCGGGCACGTGCGCGCCGCGCAGGCCGGACGGAACCGCGTCGTACAGGTGGCGCATCAGCGGGCCGCAGGCGAACAGCTTGTCAGCCGAGGCAGCGACGCTGTCGGCGAGCGCGATGTGCTCCGCCTCGGCCTCGGTGCCAAGCTCCAGCATGTCGCCCAGCACGGCGATGCGGCGAGTGGCTGGCAGCAGGCGCAGCACGGACAAAGCCGCGCGCATCGAGGCGCCGTTGCCATTGTAACTTTCGTCCAGCAGCAGGGCGGTGCCGCCGGGCAGATCGATCTGGCGCCGGGCGCCGCGGCCGGCCACGGGGACGAAGCCGTTCAGCGCGGCAGCGGCCGTGGCGGGCGGGATGCCGAGTGCCGCGGCGGCGGTCAGTGCCGCGACCGCGTTCATCGCCATGTGCCGGCCGGGCGCGGCGAGACGGAAGCGGGCGGCAACGCCGGCCAGATCGACGGCAACATCGGTGCCGTCGGCGTCGGTTGCGGCGGAAACCAGCCGGGCGTCGGCCAGTTCGTCGCTGCCGAAGGTGATGATCCGGGCGCGCCCGGCGGCGGCACGCAGACGCGGCAGATGGGGTGAATCGGCCGGCAGCACGGCGATGCCGTCGGGCTCCAGGCTGCGCAGCAGGGCGGCTTTTTCGTCGGCGATCGCCTCGATGCTGCCCAGGTGGCCGATATGCGCCTTTTCGATCGTGGTGATCAGGGCGAGATGCGGGCGGGCGAGGCGGGCGAGCGGTTGGATCTCGCCGGCATGGTTCATGCCGATCTCGGCGACGCAAAAGGCGGCGTCGGGCGGCAGGCGGGCGAGGGTGAGCGGCAGGCCCCATTGATTGTTATAGGAGGCGATGGCGGCGTGGGTGGGCGCCTGGGCCGCCAGGATGGTGCGGAGCATCTCCTTGGTGGTGGTCTTGCCGACGCTGCCGGTGATGGCGGCCAGCCGGCCGGTGAACCGGGCGCGCGCATAGCCGCCCATGCGGGCGAGGCCGGCCAGCGTGTCGTCCACGATGAGCGCCCGGCCGGTCATTTCCCAGTGTACCATGCAGCCGGCGGCCCCCTTGGCGAGTGCCGCGGGGACGTGGTCATGGCCGTCGCCGGTTTCGGTACACAAGGCGACGAACAGATCGCCGGGCTGCAGGGTGCGCGTGTCGATGGAGACGCCGGTCGCGGTGAGGGGTGTGCGCAATTCGCCGCCGGTGGCTTCCAGCAGGTCGGCGGAGGTCCACAGCGCGGTCATGCGGCACCGGTCAGGGCGCGGATCATGCCGGCATCGTCGAACGGGATGATGGTACCGGCGACTTCCTGGCCCTGCTCGTGGCCTTTTCCGGCGACGGCAAGGACGTCGCCGGGGCACAGCGCGTTGAGGCCGGCTTCGATGGCGCGGGCACGATCGCCGATCTCCTGCGCGCCGGGGCAGCCGGCCAGGACCGCAGCGCGGATCGCGGCGGCGTCTTCGGAGCGCGGGTTGTCGTCGGTAACGATCACCAGGTCGGCGTGGCGGGCAGCGGCGGCGCCCATCAGCGGGCGCTTGCCGCGGTCACGGTCGCCGCCGGCGCCGAACACGACCAGCAGCCGGCGTTCGGTGTGGGGGCGCAGCGCGCGCAGCAGCCGGTCGAGCGCATCCGGCGTGTGGGCGTAGTCCACATAGGCTGCGGCGCCGTTGGCAAGCCGGGCGGCGCGTTCCATCCGGCCGCGCACGCCGGTGAGGGCGGGCAGCCGGTCGAGCGCGTCCGGCTCGCCAAGAGCATCCGCCAGGGTGGCGGCGAGCAGGGCGTTCTCGGCCTGGAAGCGGCCGGGCAGGGGCAGCGGAATGTGGCGGGAGCGGTTGGCGGTGCGGAGCTCCAGGTCCTGGCCGTCGGGGCGCGGGCTGACCGCGACCAGGCGAACGGCCGAGCCGGTTTCGCCGACCGTGCGCAGGTCGAGCCGGCGTGCGGCGGCAACGTCGCGCAGTGCGGCCAGGGTTGCCGGGTCCATGTCGGCGTTGGCGATTGCCGGGGCACCGGGGGGCAGCAGCTCGGCGAACAGGCGCAGCTTGGCGGCGCGGTAGGCGGCCTCGGTGCCGTGATAGTCGAGATGGTCGCGGGTGAGGTTGGTGAAGCCGGCGGCGGACAGACGAACGCCGTCCAGCCGGTATTGGTGCAGGCCGTGGGACGACGCTTCCATGGCGGCGTGCCGGATGCCGGCTTTCGCCAGGCGGGCGAGGGTTGCCGCGAGGCGGACCGGGTCGGGCGTGGTGAGGCCGGGGCCGGGGGCGAAGCCGGGCGCATTGAGCCCGAGCGTGCCAAGGCTGGCGGCCTGGTGTCGTGCGGCCCAGATCTGGCGCAGGAACTCCACGGTGCTGGTTTTGCCGTTGGTGCCGGTCACTGCCGCGACCACCGCGGGTTGCGCCCCGGCGAACATTGCCGCGATCCGGGCGAGCTGGCGGCGGGGCTCGGGATCTTCCAGCAGCGGGCGGGGCGGCACGCCGGGTGGCCAGGCGGTGCCGCTCGGTGCCAGCACGGCGGCCGCGCCACGCGCCACCGCATCGGCGATGAAGGTGCGGCCATCGGCACGGGCGCCGGGCAAGGCGGCGAACAGGAAGCCTGGCCGCACATCGCGGCTGTCGGCCGTTACGCCGGCCAGGTCCAGCCCCGCAGCCTGCCGCCAGCCGGCGAACGGTGGCCGCTGGGGAATTGCCTGCATGATCTCAGCGACCCGCAAGGGTGGGGGCTCCCACCGCGATGGTGTGCAGCAACATCGGTTGCCGCAGCGCGGTCGGCTGACGCGGGCCGCGCTGGTCCTCGCGCGGATATGCGGGTGGCACCATGACCGAGGGGATCGGCTCGGCGGCGTGCAACAGCTTGCCCGGGGGTGTCACGGCGACCGGAACGCCGGGCTGCGGGGCGTGTGGCGGCCGGCCCGGCTGCAGCGGGATGGAAACTTCCTGCTCCTCCGTCGCCAGCACATCCGGTGGGGCGGGCAGCAGCCCGAGCATCGGTGCGGTGCGGGCGATGACGTTGCGGATCACCGGCCCGGCGGTCCAGCCGCCGGTGGTGAAGCCGTGCGTGGCGGCGGTCGCGTGCGGCGAGTCAAGCATGGCGTACACGAGATAGCGCGGCGCGGTGATGGGGAATGCCGCGATCATCGAGCTGAGGTTCTGGTGCAGCTTGTAGCCGTGGTTTCCCACCTTCTGCGAGGTGCCGGTCTTGGCGCCCACCAGATAGCCGGGAACCTTGGCCGGCGTGCCGGTGCCGGCGGTGACCACCAGCCGCATCAGCTTGCGCATGATCTCGGAGGTTTCCGGCTGCATCACCCGCTCGCCGGGTACGGCGGTGCCGGCGGGCAGCGCGAGCAGGGTCGGCGGGCGGTAGATGCCGCCGTCGACGATCGCGTCGGTGCCGGCCATCAATTGCACCGGCGTGACCGCGATACCGTTGCCGAATGAAACCGTCATGACGGTGGCGAGCTGCCAGCTTTTTGCCGACTGCACGATCGGCGATGCCGATTCCGGAAGCTGGATCGGCGAGCGGACGAAGAAGCCGAGCCTCCTCAGCCAGTCGCGCTGGCGTTCCGCACCGACCAGAGTGGCGATATGCGAGGCCCCGATATTCGAGGAATAGGCGATGATTTCGGGTACCTCGAAATTATGGTGTGCGGGCTCGAAGTCGGTGATGGTGAAACGGCCGATATGGATCGGGTGCACCGTATCGAACGAATCCCAGATATGGATCACCCCGTCATCCAGCGCCATGGCGGCGGTCTGCAGCTTGAACGTGCTGCCCGGCTCGTAGGCGCCGCTGACCGCGCGATTGAAGCGCGTATCGGCGTCGGCCTTGCCGAAATCATTGGCGTCGTAATCGGGCAGGCTGACCATCGCCAGCACCTCGCCGGTACTGGCATCCATCATGACGGCGGCGCCGCCCTCGGCGTGGAACTCGTCGATCGCTGCCTGCAGCTCGTCGCGCACCACGCCCTGCACGCGCACATCGAGGGACAGGCGCAGCGGGCTGCTGTCCGTCATCAGCCGCTTGTCGAACCATTTCTCCACCCCGGCGACGCCGTGCTCGTCCACGTCCACTCCGCCCAGCACATGGGACGCGACATGGCCCATGGGGTAGTGGCGCTCCTCGGTCGGCAGGAAGTCGATGCCGGGAATGCCGAGATTATTGATCTCGATTTCCTGCTGCGGGGTGATGCGGCGATCGAGGAAGACGAACTGCTTGTCGGTCGCCGCCAGGCGCTGGCGCACCACGGCGGCATCGAGATCGGGCAATACCTGCTGCAGCCGCGCGGTGATGGCGGCGGGATCGACGATCTGGCGCGGGTCGGCGAACAGCTCGGCGGTGGGCAGCGAGATGGCGAGGATCTGGCCGTTGCGGTCGGTGATCATTGCCCGCCTGGCGAGCGTATCGGCATCCAGGTTCTGGGGACGGGCGAGCAGGGCGGCGAGCGGACGCTCCGGCCGGTGCGGCTTGAGCGGCTGGATGATGGTTGCATCGGCAAGCTTGAGGGCGACGGCGAGGAACAGCACCAGGAAGCCGGCGGCGGACACCACCAGCCGGGTGCGGGTGATTTCCAACGCGGCGCGGCGCTTCAGGTCCGGCGCGGTGATGCGGACGGTTTCCATGCGCGGCACGGCGTCGGCCTGGGCGGCGCCGCGCCGGCGGCTGGGGGTCGAGCGCCGCGCCTGCTGTGGCAGCGAGTTCGGCGGCGGTGCCTTCGGATTGGTGGGTTCGTCGCTCATGGTGCGGGTTCAGTTGCCGCCGTTGGAGCCGGCGGCGAGCGGCACCGGCGGCGGCGGCGGGGGGGCGCCGGCCTGGGAACGGGCCATGCCCAGCAGCGAGCCGGAGGCGGCCGACGCCGGGACGTAGGCCGCGTTGGACGGGACCGGCCGCTGCATCCAGGTCGGGCGGGAGGCGGCCTCCATGATGCGGGGCTGGACGCGCGACATCGCCGGTACGGGATGCGGCAGGGACGCCACCACCACGCGGGCGGGATGTACGGGATCGGCCGCGGGGCGCGGGTGCTCGTGATCCGGCGGCGTTGCGTCGGCGACCCGGGTGCGCACGGGTGACGCCGGGGCGACGGGGGAGGTTGCGGCGACGGCGGCGGGTTGGGCGGGTTCGGGCGATGCCGACGCGATTGCCGGGGCGGCGGAGGAGTCGGGCGCGGCGGCGGGTGGCGGCGCCGGGGCTGGCGGCGGTGGTATCGGCGGCAGGCGCGAGTCAAGTTCGGCCAAGGAGGTGAACTGGGCCGGATTGGTGGTTTTCAGCGGCAGGAACTGGTCGGCGAGCTTCTGCAGCCGGTCGGGCTGGTTGAGCAGCGTCCAGTCGGCGTGCAGGAGGCGGATCTGCTCGCGGATGGCGTCGGTGGCGCGGATGGTTTTCTCGATCTGCTGATCGAGCACGTTCACCCGATGCTTGGCCTGATAGAGATACAGGCCGGAACCGCAGGCGAGCAGAAAGCAGACGCAGGTCACCGGGCGGATCATGGTACGGTCCAGTGGGGTGCGGTCCCGTGGGGGGCGGTCCTGTCGGGCGCGGTCCA
>DATDIC010000568.1:0-3646 GCA_036521275.1 Acetobacteraceae bacterium | reverse complement strand
CTGCTGCTCGGCGACCGCCGGGTCACTGCCATTTTCTCTTCCAACGATCTCGGCGCGATCGAAATACTGGACTGCGCGGACCGGCTTGGTATCCGGGTTCCCGATCAGCTCTCGGTGGTCGGCTTCGACGATATTGTGTTGGCACGGCTGGCACGCATCAATCTCACGACTGTCGCGCAGCCGCAGGAGACGCTTGCCGAGCTGGCAATCGATATGCTCTCCGCGCGTGTCACCGGAAGCCTGCCCGCTGACCCCGTCAGACGCACTGTCGAGCTGCAGCTCGTGGTGCGCGGATCGACCGCGCCGCCTGGATAGCACGCCAACCTGAAATCTGCCTCGGCTCGCGTAGCGGAACGCGTAGATGCTGACCCTTTCCGTCACAGCCGGCCCCTTTCCGCCACGACCGGCCCCCCACCGTCATGGCCGGGCCCTTCCCACGACTTTGCCGCCGACCGCGCCGCTCGTTCGCTTTACGTTAGGATAGGTCATCGCCAATGCGGTCCGGTATCAGCACAAAGCTTATCGAGTTTTCGCGCGGTATGCTTGAGTTGTCGGCGCTGTCCACGACGTTTCGGCCGACGTTATTGGAGTCCTGATTATCGACAAACACGAAAAGAACGCCGCCATGAGTGCTGCGACAGCGTTACTTTTGATCCAGAACGCGTCAATATCTGCTTTCCATGTTGTCGGACATTGCCGCGACAGGCTAGCCTCCACTGTCCAGGCTCCAAGGAGGACGCATGCGTCATCTCTGGCTGTTGCCGCTATTTCTCCTTGCGGGATGCTACTATCCGTATGGGCCGTATTATGGCTACGGCGCGTATCCATATACCAACCAACCGTACGGCGGATATGCGCCCGGCTACTATGGCTCCAGCGCGCCCGCGCCTTCCTATAGCGGCCAGGAACCGTATCCGGACGCGCAACAACCTTACTACGGCAATGCGCAGCCGTACAACGGATACCCACCGGGCTACTATGGTTCCGGCGCGCCAGCCCCCTCCTATGGCGGGCAGCAACAGTATCCCGGGGCGCAACAGCCTTACTACGCCAATGGGCAGCCGGCTTATGGCGGCCCAACCGCTAACGATCCCAACAACTGCGGTACACCTGACGAACCCAGGCCGTGCCGCTGAACTTATCGCTGATCGCCGAGCCTGGCCCCTCACCCCTCCCAGGAGGGGATGGTCTCACGAGTAGATGAAAGCAGCGTCGTTAAGATTCGTCCCCGGAATGGCATCTTTCTCGGCCCAGTAGTCCTGGGTGTGAGCCCATTCGGGCTTGTCGCCGCGTTTCGGCAGCAGGTGCATGCCGCGCCGCATGTAGCCGGGGTTGAAGTTCTCCTCGTCGATCCAAGGCAGGATCTGCATGTCCTTGTCCTCCGGTCGGAGGGCGACCTCGACTTTCCCCGCGCCCCGCTGCCGCATGTGTTTCAGCAGGCGGCAGACGAAATCACCGACCAGGTCGGAGCGGAGCGTCCAGCTCGCGCGGAAATAGCCAAACACCCAGACCATGTTCGGAATGCCGGTGAACATCATGCCGCGATAGGTGACGGTGTCGTTGAAATTCAGCTTCCGGCCGTCGATGGTGAATTGGATGTCGCCGAGGACGCACAGATGGAAGCCGGTCGCGGTGATGATGATGTCGGCCTGGAGCTGCCGGCCGGATTTCAGCAGGACGCCAGTTTCCGTGAACCGCTCGATTTCATCGGTGACGACCGAGGCCTTGCCAGACCGGATCGCCTGAAACAAGTCCCCATCGGGGATGAAAGCCAGGCGCTGCTGCCACGGGCGATAGCGCGGCGAGAAATGCGTCGCGACGTCGTAACCGGGGCCAAGCTGCGCGCGCGCGGCGTCCAGCAATTCCTGGCGGACCTTGTCGGGTTCCTCAAAAGTGCGCCTGGTGAACAGGTCCTGATCGAGCAGGATGCGCCGGCGGACGATTTCGTGGATCCAGGTCTCGTCGACCTGTAGCTGGCGCAGTTCTTCCGCCAGGGCGATGGCATTGCGGCCGGAGCGGAAATAGGTAGGCGAACGCTGCAGCATGGTGATGTGGCCGCAGTCGGATGCCATGGCAGGGATCAGTGTGGCCGCAGTGGCTCCGGAGCCGATCACCAGGATTTGTCTGCCCTTGTAGTCGAGGTCTTCAGGCCACGCCTGCGGATGCACGATGCGGCCCTGGAAGGTCTCCATGCCGTCCCAGTGCGGGGTGTACGGCTCCTCGTGACGGTAATACCCCTGGCACATGTAAAGGAAGTTGGCAGTGAAACGGAATGGCGCGCCCGTGTCGGTGCGGGCACCGTCGATGGTCCACAGATTATCGCCGCTCGACCAGGTAGCAGCGGTGATCTTGTGGCGATAGCGGATATGGCGGCCAAGGTCGTTCTCGTTGATGACTTCGCCCATGTAGGCGAGGATTTCCCCGGCGGTGGCGATCGGCACGCCGGTCCACGGCTTGAAGCGGTAGCCGAAGGTGTGCAGGTCGCTGTCCGACCGGATGCCCGGATATTTGTGGGTAATCCAGGTGCCCCCGAAGGTCTCCTGTGAGTCCAGCACCACGAAGCTGGTGCCGGGGCATTGGGTGGTCAGGTGATAGGCGCCGCCGATTCCCGAAATGCCGGCACCGACGATGAGGACGTCGAAATGCTCGGTGCTGATCGCGGCAGTATGGGACAGGGTGGGGGCATCGTTCATTGGCCAAGCCTTGTGCGCTGCGGCATTGTAGCCCGGCGCCCCGGTCGGTCCAAACCTGCTGATTTGCTCGCTGCTCTGGGCTCAGGCCGGGGCGCGATGCACGGCATGCCACCGGATCAGGCGCAGGACGCCGGAACGGAGCAAGTTGACGCGGCGCAGCCATAACTCGGCCTCCCGCGTCAGCAGAGCGGCAGAGGCGGAAGAAGGCTTGTCCCGCATTTCGCGCAGAGCGTCGCGCCAGCCGCGAACCGCCAGCCGGATGTGCCGGCGCGAGACATCTTCGGTGATGTAGACCTCGTATCCCAGGCGATTGAGGACGCGGGTGATCATCTGCTCGGAGGGCAGTTCCGGGGCACGTTGCTCCAGGCGGCTCCAGGTCTGGATGGCTGGATCGGCGGGATCGAGCTGCGTGTCGGCGACGGTTTGCACGAGCACGATTTGGCCGCCGAACCGAAGGGCGAGCGCCAGGGCACCAAGCACAGGCTCCGCCACCTTGTCGCGGATCGGATCGAAGGCCAGGGCGTGGTGGAACGACCGGTGCTGGAAGCGCGGGGCGGCGGGATCCCATGGCTCGATCTCGGCGCGACGAGCCAATCCAGATTGAAGAGACAGAGCAGTGGCGGCGGCGGCAAGATCGGGGTCCGCTTCGAACCCGGTCACCCAAGCGCCAAGGTGGCGGACGATCGAGCAGGCGGCACCGCCCGGGCCGCAGCCAAGAAGCAGGAGACTGGTTGCCTCTGAAAGACCGAGAGGCGTGGCAACCCGGAGAACCTCCGCCTCCCCGCCCGGTAAAATGTAGCCGCTGCCCCAGAGCTGGCCGGCAAGCTCGATCCGCCCCGGGGGCCAGAGCGCCCGGCGACCGTCGAGTGGAGGCGGAGCAGCGGTTGCAAGCTGTGTCATGGAAACCGATGGGGCAAGCACCCCAGGCTTATTAGACCACTCGCGCACCCCGG
>DATDIC010000567.1:0-4618 GCA_036521275.1 Acetobacteraceae bacterium | reverse complement strand
TGGCCGGCCGATGCGGCGGCGGCGGCGCTGGTTTGGCCGATGCGCGGCTGGCGGGCCTGATCCGCCGATCAGTGCGCGGCGGGCAATTCCGCCAGCTCGATCAGCACGTTGCCGGTGGAGGCAGGGTCTATGAACGCGATCTTCGCCCCACCATGTCCGATCCGCGGCGCTTCGTCGCGCAACATCACGCCTTTGGCTTTCAGCTCCGTCAGTGCGGCTTCGATATCGTCCACCTCGAAGCAGATGTGGAACAGGCCGGTGCCTTTCTCGGCACTCCATTTGCGAACGCTGTTGTCCGCGCCGCTGCCTTCCAGGAGCTCGAGGTAGGTTTCGCCGACGGGCAGCATGGCGAGACGCGTGCTTCCGATCTGCTGCTCGTATTCCAGCGGAATCCCAAACTTATCGCGCAACAGGTCGATCGACTCTCGCAGCGAGTCGACGGCGATGGCGATGTGTTCGATGCGTTTGATCTTCATGGCTTGTTGCTCATCGGTGGGTCGCGTGGGCAGTCGATGGATTCCCGCTTGCGCGGGAATGACGGAAGGAAGGCGGGAATGACGGAAGGGAGGAGGGAATGACGGAAGGAAGGCGGGGATGATGGAGGGGAGGCGGGGATGATGGGAGGTCTTCATGGTGGTTGGCATGATTCCCTAGCGACTCAGTTCCCGCGCCATGGCGTCGATCCCGTCCGGGGTCAGCGGGAACATGCGTCCTTCCATAAGCTGGCGGGTGAGTGCGATGGATTGCACATAGGACCAGGACCGCTCCGGGATTGGATTCAGCCATGCTGCCCGGCGGAACTGCGATGTCAGCCGGTCGAGCCAGATGCGGCCGGACTCCACGTTCCAGTGTTCGATGCTGCCGCCCGGCGTGGTGATTTCGTACGGGCTCATTGATGCGTCGCCGACGAAGATCAGGCGGTAATCCGCGCCATAGGTGCGCAGCACGTCCCATGTCGGGGTCACACGGTCGTGGCGCCGCCGATTGTCCTTCCAGACGCGCTCGTAGGGGAAGTTGTGGAAGTAGAAATGCTCCAGGTGCTTGAACTCGGTGCGGCAGGCGGAGAACAGTTCCTCGCAGATGCGGACATGCTCGTCCATCGAGCCGCCGATATCCAAGAACAGCAGGATCTTCACCGTGTTGTGCCGCTCCGGCACCAGCTTCAGGTCCAGCATGCCGGCTTTGTCGGCGGTGGCGCGGACAGTGTCGGGAATGTCCAGTTCTGTGGGTGCGCCCTGGCGGGCGAAGCGGCGCAGCCGGCGCAGGGCGACGCGGAAATTGCGCGTGCCGAGCTCCACTTCGCCATCCAGGTCGCGGAAATCTCGCCGGTCCCAGATCTTGACGGCGCTGCGGTGACGCGATTCGTGCTGGCCGATGCGCACCCCTTCGGGATTGTAGCCAAAGGCGCCGAAGGGTGAGGTGCCGGCGGTGCCAATCCATTTGGAACCGCCCTGGTGCCGCGCCTTTTGTTCCTCCAGCAACTGCCGCAGCCGGTCCATCAGCGCCTCAAACCCGCCCAACGCGGCGATCTGCGCCATTTCTTCCGGTGTGAGCAGTTTTTCCGCCAGCTTGCGCAGCCATTCCTCCGGCAGTTCGCGGGCGGCGAGAGGTTCGGCCTGTTCGAGTCCTTTGAAACATTCTCCGAACACGCGGTCGAACCGGTCGAGATGGCGTTCATCCTTCACCAGGGCGGCCCGGCTGAGATAATAGAAATCATCGATGCTGTATTCGGCGATACCGGCGCGCATCGCGCCCATCAGCGCCAGGTATTCGGTAACCGAGACGGGCAGGCCGGCCTGTTTCAGCGACAGCAGGAAGGTCGCAAACATGCCCGGGAGGTGCCTATCCGCCGCGCCGTGCCAGGAAGGCGATGCGTTCGAACAGATGCACGTCCTGCTCGTTCTTCAGCAGCGCGCCGTGCAGGGGCGGGATGACGACATGGGTTTCCTTGCTGCGGAGCACCTCGGCGGGCAGGTCTTCGACCATCAGCAGCTTGAGCCAGTCGAGCAGCTCCGATGTCGCCGGCTTTTTCTTCAGGCCGGGAACTTCGCGGATCTGGAAGAACACGTTCAATGCTTCCCGCACCAGGTCGCGGCGGATATCGGGATAATGCGCCTGGACGATCCGCTCCATCGTCGGCCGGTCGGGAAACCGGATATAGTGAAAGAAGCAACGGCGCAGGAATGCGTCCGGCAGCTCTTTTTCGTTATTGGAGGTGATGATGACGACGGGGCGCTGCCGCGCCACCACCGTCTGGCGCGTTTCGTACACGAAGAACTGCATGCGGTCGAGTTCCAGCAACAGGTCGTTGGGGAACTCGATATCGGCCTTGTCGATCTCGTCGATCAGCACCAGTACCGGCGAAGGCGCGTCGAACGCGTCCCACAGCTTGCCGCGGACGATGTAGTTGCGGATGTCGTGCACCCGCGCATCCCCGAGTTGCCCGTCGCGCAGCCGCGACACGGCGTCGTATTCATACAACCCCTGCTGCGCCTTGGTGGTGGATTTGATGTGCCACTCGATCAGCGGATAGCCGAGCGCCGCCGCCACTTCATGCGCCAGCATCGTCTTGCCGGTACCCGGCTCACCCTTGACCAGCAGCGGCCGCTGGAGAGTGACGGCGGCGTTCACCGCAACCTCCAGGTCGCGGGAGGCGATATAGGTGGAGGTGCTGGTGAATGCGGGCACGCCTATTGCACCCGGTTGGCGACGAGTTCAGCGACCACCGTGGGATCGGCCAGCGTGGATATGTCGCCCAGGTTTTCCGTCTCGTTGGCGGCGATTTTGCGCAGGATCCGGCGCATGATCTTGCCGCTGCGGGTCTTGGGCAGGGCAGGGGCCCACTGGATTGCGTCCGGCGCGGCGATCGCGCCGATCTGGGTGCGCACCCAGCCGATCAGTTCCTTGCGCAACTGTTCGTTCGGCTCTTCGCCCAGATTGAGCGTCACGTATGCATAAATCCCCTGACCTTTCAGGTCGTGCGGAAATCCGACGACTGCCGCCTCGGCCACTTTCGGGTGGGCGACCAGCGCGCTTTCCACCTCGGCGGTGCCCATGCGGTGGCCGGAGACGTTGATCACGTCATCGACGCGTCCGGTGATCCAGTAATAGCCGTCGGCATCGCGCCGGGCGCCATCGCCGGTGAAGTAGAGATTTTTGTAGGTGGAGAAATAGGTCTGCACGAAACGTTCATGGTCGCCGAACACCGTCCGCATCAGGCCGGGCCAGGCGTCGGCCATGCACAGGTTGCCTTCGCAAGCGCCGTGCAGCTCGTGTCCGTCGGCATCGACGATCAGCGGCCGCACGCCGGGCAGCGGCAGCGTGGCGGAGCCGGGTTTCAGCGCGGTTGCTCCCGGCAGCGGGCTGATCATGATGCCGCCGGTTTCCGTCTGCCACCAGGTATCAACGATCGGGCAGCGATGCTCGCCCACCACTCGGTCGTACCACAGCCAGGCTTCCGGGTTGATCGGCTCGCCCACCGTGCCGAGGATGCGCAAGGACCGGCGCGAGGTTTTCTTCACCGGCGCCTCGCCGTCGCGCATCAGCGCGCGGATGGCGGTGGGCGCGGTGTAGAAGATGTTCACCTTGTGCTTGTCCACCACCTGCCAGAAGCGGCTGCTGTCGGGATAGTTCGGAATGCCTTCGAACATCAGCGTCGTCGCGCCGTTCGCCAACGGGCCGTACACGATATAGGTGTGACCCGTCACCCAGCCGACATCGGCGGTGCACCAGTAGATTTCGCCGGGCTTGTAGTCGAACACCAGCTCATGCGTGAAGGCGGACCACACCATGTAGCCGCCGGTGGTGTGCAGCGCGCCTTTCGGCTTGCCGGTGCTGCCGGAGGTGTACAGGATGAACAGCGGGTCTTCGGCATTCATCGGCTCGGGCGGGCAGTCGGGCGAAGCCGCGGCGCATAGCGCGGTGTAGTCGTGGTCGCGTCCGGCGACGGTGGGCACGGTTGCACCGGTTACCTTCACCACCACGACGTGCTTCACGCCGGGGCAGGATTTCAACGCCGCATCGGCGTTCACCTTCAACGGCACCTTGCGTCCGCCGCGCCGCCCTTCGTCTGCGGTGATCAGGATTTCCGACTCGCAATCCTGAATCCGGTTTGCCAGGCTGTCTGGCGAAAATCCACCGAACACCACCGAATGGACTGCTCCGATGCGGGCGCAGGCCAGCATCGCAACGGCGGCTTCTGGTACCATCGGCAGGTAGATCGTGACCCGGTCGCCCTTTTTCACGCCTAGCGAGCGCAGACCGTTGGCAAAGCGGCACACCTGCTCGTGCAGCTCGCGGTAGGTGATCGACTTGCTGGTGGCCGGGTCGTCGCCTTCCCAGATGATGGCGGTGCCATCCGCGCGCGCCGCCAGGTGACGATCGAGGCAGGATGCTGACGCGTTCAGCACGCCATCTTCAAACCATTTGATCGACACGGAGCCGGCGAAACTTGCATTCTTGATACGGGTCGGCGACTTGATCCAGGCAATGCGTTGCGCCTCGTGCTTCCAGAATCCGTCGGGGTCACGCGCCGCGTGCTCATACATCTCGCGATAGCGGGATTCAGACACATGCGCCTGCGCGGCGATTTCCGGGCGTACCGGAACGACATGATCCG
>DATDIC010000566.1:0-2068 GCA_036521275.1 Acetobacteraceae bacterium | reverse complement strand
GTCGCCAGCGCCTGGAAGCAGGTCAGTTACAACTTCATCTTCTTTCTGGCCGGGCTGCAATCCATCCCGCGCGCAGTGATCGAGGCCGCCCGGATGGACGGCGCGCGGGGTTGGCGCCGGTTCCGCACCATCACCTTCCCGCTGCTGGCGCCCACGAGCTTCTTCCTGGTGGTCGTCAACCTGACCTACGCGGCATTCGACACATTCGGAACCATCTGGGCGCTGACCCAGGGCGGTCCGGCACAGGCGACGGAGACGCTGGTGGTCAAGGTGTATCGCGATGGGGTGGTTAATCTCGATCTCGGGTCGTCCTCGGCCCAGTCCGTTATCCTGATGGCCGGCGTGGTGCTGCTGACGGCGATTCAGTTCCGCTTTCTCGGGCGCAGGACCAACGCATGAGCGAGACGCTGAAACTTGCTGGGCTGATGCCGGGTGTCGGCGAGCCTGCCGCGGAAACGATCCCGCGCGAACGGCCGGACTGGGTCGCCCACATCGTGCTGGGTCTCGGCGTGGTGCTGTTCGCCGCGCCTGTCTGGTTGGCGCTGGCGGGATCCACCCAGGATTCCGGGGCCATCCTGCGCGGCGATCTGTCGCTGCTGCCCGGCTCCGAGGGGCTTGCGGCCTATCACCGTGTCCTGTTCAGCGGCGCGCAGGGCACGCAGCCGGTCTGGCACATGCTGCTGATCTCCGGCGGCATGGCGGTCTCGATTGCATTCGGCAAGATCGTGATCTCGCTGCTGTCGGCGTTTGCCGTGGTGTTTTTCCGGTTTCCGCTGCGTCGCACCGCGTTCTGGATGATCTTCATCACGCTGATGCTGCCGGTGGAGGTTCGTATCATCCCGACCTATGCGGTGATGTCCAACCTGCACCTGATCAACACGTTCACCGGCCTGACGGTGCCGCTGATCGCCTCGGCCACCGCGACGCTGTTGTTCCGGCAGATATTCACCTCCATTCCGGATGAGCTGGTGGAGGCGGCACGCATGGACGGTGCCGGCCCGCTGCGGTTCCTGCGCGATATCCTGATACCGGTTTCGGCGGCGAATCTTGCTGCCCTGTTCGTGATCCTGTTCGTCTATGGCTGGAACCAGTATCTGTGGCCGCTGCTGGTCGCTACCAACCCGCGGCTGGATACGATCGTTATCGGGATCGTGCGAATGATCGGCGTGGAAACCGAAACCGACTGGGCCGGTGTGATGGCGACCGCTGTGCTGGCGCTGATCCCACCGGTGATCGTGGTGGTGCTGATGCAGCGCTGGTTCGTTGCCGGGCTGACGGAAGGCGAGAAGTAATGGCCACGCTGGAGCTGCACGGGCTGCGCAAAAGCTTCGGGACCACGCACGTGTTGCACGGCATCGACCTGTCGATGCCGGACGGGGAGATGCTGGTGATCGTCGGCGCCTCCGGCTGCGGCAAATCGACTTTGCTGCGGCTGGTCGCCGGGCTGGAGCGGCCGAGCGGGGGGAAGGTTGTGCTGGATGGTATCGACGTGACGGCACGTGATCCGTCCGAGCGCGACATCGCGATGGTGTTCCAGAATTACGCGCTCTATCCGCACATGACGGTGTTCGACAACATGGCGTACGGGCTGCGCATCCGCGGCCTGTCGCGCGTCGACATTCGCCGGCGGGTGGAGGAGACGGCGGGCCTGCTGGGCCTGAACGAGCTGCTGACCCGCAAGCCGCGTCAGTTGTCCGGCGGGCAGCGGCAGCGCGTGGCGATGGGGCGGGCGATCGTGCGCGAGCCCAAGCTGTTCCTGTTCGATGAGCCGCTGTCCAACCTGGACGCCAAGCTGCGCGTGCAGATGCGGGCGGAGATCCGGCGCCTACAGCGGCGGCTGGGCGTGACCAGCCTGTACGTCACGCACGACCAGGTGGAGGCGATGACGCTCGGCGATCGGCTGCTGGTGTTGAATCAGGGCAAGGCTGCCCAGTTGGCGACGCCGATGGAGGTGTTCGAGCATCCGGCCGAGACATACGTGGCTGGTTTCATCGGCGCGCCGGCGATGAATTTTCTGCCGGGAACGATGGCGCGCGACGGTACCGCGGTTCGGCTGGAAACCGGGCTG
>DATDIC010000565.1:0-5612 GCA_036521275.1 Acetobacteraceae bacterium | reverse complement strand
GAAAGTGCTTGTCGTGCTCGGCCACCAAGGTCCTGCTCCGCTGCCAAGATCGAGGGCCCGGCTAGAACCACGATGCAGCAAGGTAGTTCCCTGGCGACATGGGCGGGAATACAGCAGGCCCGGTGGCGTCATCATCTTTGGGGTAAAGACCGCAAGGAGTGATCCCATGAAGCAGTTCTACTTGGTATCGGCATTGATCATCGGCACATCGATGGGGCTCGCCGCCTGTGCTTCAGACGGGTTTGCGCCCGCTCCGCCATCCACACAGATGGACACCGGATACGGATCCGGTGGCGGCGGTGGCGGCGGTGGCGGCGGGATGGGCTACTGATCCGGCGGCGACGGCTCATCGGCGGACGGGTGCGGTTCAGGATCCCGGCTTTCCCGCGGCGGGAACCCGAGGCAAGTCCCTGGAATTTCGGGGGCGATCGCCTGGATGCCCGCCTTCGCGGCATGACGGAGCTTCGGCGGCATGACGGAGCTTCTGCGGGCGTCACGGCGCTTTCGCTGGCAAGCGCCCGCCGGCCGCCAACCCGGCGCGCGGTATGTCCGGGTTCCTGCGGAACCTCAGTATGCCAGACCGCGCTGATCGCGACGGCGCTCGCAACCCTATCCGGTCACAGACACCTCGACACGCCGCACGAGTCCCGTAGTTCTGTCAGTGAAACTAAATGTGTCCACTCCTGTAAAGCCGGTATCTGGTTTGTAAGCGACCCTCGTCGATTGTTGCAGTCTGGTTATCGTGATTTGGCCGTGAGTGGGGGCGTTATCGATGCGCAAGGGCGCCGCCACACCTCCGGAGCCGGGTCCGAATAAAAACACCGAATAATTGAACCAGCACCATCCGCCGTCATTGCTCATCTCGATCGTAGCGGGCCTTGAAACTCCGGCCATTGGTTCGGTGCGCCATGCGCTCGCTGGGAACTGAAGGGGAACCTGCGTTCTGCACGATTTCGACCGCTGAAGGGCGGCGACGCTTTGTCCACCCGCCGGCACTTGCGATGTGCATCCGGCGGTACAGACAATTCCCAGAACCGCAATTACCCATGAGCGCATTGCATTATCCCCCAGCTTTTCTGAAGTGGTATCGACGGACTCCGTTTCGATCAGGGGAAGATGACGACCTCCCGGCTATGACGTGACATGGCCTTGTATCGCCGCGCTTCGGACAGTCGGCTCGATCGAAGTCGGGCGACAAAGGCGGCAAATAGGTACGCCACGGCAGGTTTGGCTGACGTTGCGGCGGCCTTTTGGCCCCGATGTCCTGTCATTGCCCGGTTTGCGCCCGACCGATCGACACCAAAGAGAGAAACACTAGATCAGAAAGCGAAGTACTTCAGGGTGATACGCTGGTGAGCCCGGAGGGACTCGAACCCTCGGCCCCAAGATTAAAAGTCTCGTGCTCTACCAACTGAGCTACGGGCTCGACCGCGCTGGCTTGAACGCCAAGCGGCGGCGCGGGTCAAGGTCACGCCTTGACGTCGGCCGCCACCTGCATATGCACGATCCGGTCGGGGTTCTGCACCGTGCCGCTGGACCCGCTGCCGCGCTTGAGCTTGTCAACGAAGTCCATCCCGCGCACCACCTGGCCCCAGATCGTGTATTGGCCGTCCAAATGCGGCGCCGGGGCGAACATGATGAAGAACTGGCTGTTCGCACTGTTCGGGTCGGCCGAGCGCGCCATGCCGCAGGTGCCGCGCAGGAAGTGCCGCCTGGTGGTGAATTCAGCCGGCAGATTGGGCAAGGGCGAGCCGCCGGTGCCGGTGCCGGTGGGATCGCCGCCCTGCGCCATGAAGCCTTCGATCACCCGGTGAAACGGCGTGTTGTCGTAGAAATGCTCGCGGCACAGCGTCTTGATCCGCTCCACGTGCTGGGGTGCGATGTCGGGGAACATCTCGATCACCACCCGGCCATAGGTCAGGTCCAGATAGATCGTGTTCTCCGGGTCGAGCTTGGGCTGCTGGGCGGCGGTTTCGCTCATGTGAACTCCCATCATGAAAGGCGCGACCGCGGCCGCGGTGATCAGGCTACGTCGTTGCATTGCGTGTCTCCGTGGCTAACGCGGTCAACCGCGCAGACGTTTCAGCGTGCGCTTCAGCGTCAGGGCAGGGACGAAGGACGAAATGTCGCCGCCCAGCATCACCACCTCCTTGACCAGGCGGGAGGCGATGAACTGGTGGCGTTCGCTGGCCATCAGGAACACAGTCTCGATATCCGGTGCCAAGCGATAGTTCATCCCGGCCATCTGGAACTCATAATCGAAATCGGAGACGGCGCGAAGCCCACGCACGATCATGCAGGCGCTGTTCTGGCGGGCGAAGTCGATCAGCAGGCCCTCGAACGGGCGGACCTCGATCACGGTGCCGTTGCGATCGGCGATCGCCGACATCTCCGCCTGCACCAGTTCGACCCGCTCCTCCAGCGGGAACAAGGGTGCCTTGCCGGTGTTGATCGCGACACCGATGATCAGGCGGTCGAGCAGGCGCGCGGCACGCGCAATAACGTCGAGATGGCCGTTGGTGACTGGGTCGAAGGTGCCCGGGTAGACGCCGATCCGCTGCCGCGGCGCGTCATTCATTGCCGTCATCCGCACCGGCGTCGCCGTCTGCGCCAGACGCTTCGTCCCCGGTGGGATCGGAATCGGGATCGGAATCGGGATCGGAATCGGCGGCGCCGGTATCGCCCGCCTCGAGGACCGGGAACACGCTCGTCACTTGCTCTCCGTTGGTCATGCGGAACAGTGTCACTCCCATTGCCTGCCGGCCGGTAATGCGGACCTGGTCGGCCGGCACCCGGATCAGCCGCCCGGCGTCGGTCACCAGCATGACGTCATCGCCCGGCTGCACCGGGAAGGTGGCGACCACGGCGCCGCCATTGCGCTTGGCCAGCGCGATATTGGCGATGCCCTGGCCGCCGCGGCCGGTGGTGCGGTACTCATAGGCCGAACTGCGCTTGCCGAAGCCGCCATTGGTGACGGTCAGCAGGAACTCCTCCGCCGCCTGCAAGTCGGCGATCCGCTGGTCGGAGAGCGTGACCTCGGGCACCACTTCCTCCGGCTCGGCGGGGCTGTCCGCCTCCTCCTCCTCGCCGCTACCGCGCCGGCGGGCGCTGGACCATTTCAGGTAGGCGAGGCGTTCCTCGGTGCTGGCGTCGACGTGGCGCAGCACCGACAGGCTCATGACCTCGTCGCCGGATCCGAGGCGGATGCCGCGGACGCCGGAACTGTCGCGCCCGGCAAAGACGCGCATGGTGTCGTCGGTGATCTGGAAGCGGATGCAGCGGCCGCGGCGGGTGGCGAGGAACAGATCATCGCCCTCGCGGCAGGTGGCGACGCCGATCAGGCGGTCGGCTTCGTCCAGCTTCATGGCAATCAGGCCGGAGGCGCGCACGTTGCGGAAGTCCGACAGCCGGTTGCGGCGGACGTTGCCTGACGCGGTGGCGAACACCAGGTGCAGGCTGTCCCACATCGTCTCATCGGGCGGCAGCGGCAGGACGGTGGTGATGCTGTCGGCGCCGAGTTCCGGCAGCAGGTTCACCAGGGCGCGGCCCTTCGCGGTCGGTGACGCCTCCGGCAGGCGCCAGACTTTCTCGCGGAACACCTTGCCGCCGGACGAGAAGAACAGCACCCATTGATGGGTGTGCGCATTGAAGCTGCGGGTGACGATGTCGTCGCCCCGCGTGCCGGCGCCGGTGCGGCCCCGTCCGCCGCGGTTCTGGGCGCGGAACGTTTCCAGCTTGGTGCGCTTGATGAAGCCGTCGCGGGTGATGGTGACGACCATCTGGCCGGGTTCGATCAGGCTCTCGTCGTCCTGATCGGCGTCGGCTTCCTCGATCGCGGTCAGCCGTGGGCTGGCCAGGGCGGCGCGGGCCTTCAGCAGTTCCTCGCACATCACCTCCATGCGCTGCGGGTGGGATCCGAGGATATCGAGCAGTTCGCGGATCTTCGCCGCCACCTCGGTCATTTCCTGCTGGATCTTCTCGCGCTCCAAGCCAGTCAGGCGCTGCAGGCGCAGGTCCAGGATCCCGCGTGCCTGCGCATCGGTCAGATGCACGGTGTGTTCCGGGGTGATGACGTTCCCCGGCTCATCGATCAGCGCCAGCAGGGCGTCGATATCGGCCGCCGGCCAGGCACGCTCCATCAGCGCGGCGCGCGCGGTCGCCGGGTCGGCGCTGGCGCGGATGACGCGGATGACCTCGTCGATATTGGCCACCGCGATCGCCAGGCCGACCAGCAGGTGGGCGCGGTCGCGCGCCTTGGTCAGCTCGTGGCGGCTGCGTCGCAGGATCACGTCCTCGCGGAACGCGATGAAGCATTGCAGCGCGTCCTTCAGGCCCATCAGCCGCGGCCGGCCGGCATCCAGCGCCAGCATGTTCACGCCGAAGCCGATCTGCAGGTTGGTGAAGCGGAACAGGTGGTTCAGCACCACCTCGGCGGTGGCGTCGCGCTTCAGCTCGATGACCATGCGCATGCCGGAGCGGTCGCTCTCGTCGCGCAGCTCGGCGATGCCCTCGATCTGCTTGGCGCGCACCAGCTCGCCGATGCGCTCCAGCAGGGCGGCCTTGTTCACCTGGTAAGGCAGCTCGGTGACGATGATGGCCTGGCGGTCGCGGCGGATTTCTTCGATGTCGGCGCGCGCGCGCAGGATCAATGAGCCGCGGCCGGTCTCGAACGCAGAGCGGATGCCAGCACGGCCGAGAATGATGCCGCCGGTCGGGAAATCCGGGCCGGGGACGATGCGCATCAGCTCGTCCAGGCCGATGCCGGGGTCGGCGGCCAGGGCGAGGGTGGCGTCGATGATCTCGGCGGGATTGTGGGTGGGGATGTTGGTGGCCATGCCGACGGCGATGCCGCTGCCGCCATTGATCAGCAGGTTGGGGAAGGTGGCGGGCAGGACCCGGGGTTCTTCGGCGGACTCGTCGTAGTTGGGCTGGAAATCGACGGTGTCCTTGTCGATGTCCTCCAGCAGCAGCATGGCAGCGCGGGCGAGCCGCACCTCCGTATAGCGCATCGCCGCCGGCGGGTCGTTGTCGACGGAGCCGAAATTGCCCTGGCCGTCGATCAGCGGCACCCGCATGGAGAAGGGCTGCGCCATGCGCACCATGGCGTCGTAAATCGCGGCGTCGCCGTGCGGATGGTACTTGCCCATCACGTCGCCGACCACGCGGGCGGATTTGCGGTACGGCTTGTCGGGCGTGTAGCCGGCTTCCTGCATGGCGAACAGAATGCGGCGATGCACCGGCTTCAGCCCGTCGCGTGCGTCCGGCAAGGCGCGCGCGACGATCACCGACATGGCGTAGTCGAGGTAGGAGCGGCGCATCTCCTCCTCGAGCAGTACCGGATGCAGGTCCTCGGGAGGGCCGGGAGGCGTCTTGTCAGTATCGCTCACGCGGGGCTCTGGCTGGGGTTCGGCACGCTGCCACTGTGCAGCGCAACATGACGGTTAGATAGGCTGATTCGCCGCGAATGACGAGGGCCTGTGATCGGGGCGCTGCCCCGAACCCCGCCAGAGGGCGCTGCCCTCTGGACTCCCGCCAAGGGCATTGCCCTTGGAACCCGCTACTTGGGTTGGTTGTGGGGGTGAGTGCCTACGGTGCGGTTGGTGACAGACGCG
>DATDIC010000564.1:0-5621 GCA_036521275.1 Acetobacteraceae bacterium | reverse complement strand
AACGAGGTGCTGGCAAACAGCGTCGCCGCCGACCGGGGGGTTGCGCCGGGGTCGCTTATCTTGAATGTCGATCGCCAGCCAGTGGCATCATCGTCCGACCTGCGGCAACGGATCGCCGCCGCGCGAAACGAGCGGCGGGGGTTCATCCTGGTCCTAATCGAGGACCAGCAGGGATTGCACTGGGTGCCACTGCCGCTGCCGGCGTGAGGCGAGCATCAGGTATCCGGGCTGGACCTCGACACCCCTGGCCGGAACCGGGGAGGAGTTCGGAAACGGGTACGACGTTTGATATCAAACGTGCCGTTTTGCCGCTACGCTAGAGCATGTTTCGGTTTCGGTAGAGAAGCGTTTGGGACCTGGGCCGGCCGGCGGGTTCCAGGTTGCCGGCGGCCGCGCGAGACTGTATTCAGACTGGGGCATGTCTGCTCCTGACATGAAAGGCTGCGTATCATGAGATTGACGGGCTTCCTGACGTGCATGCTTCTTGGCGTTGCGGCGCTCGGCGGTGGTCCGGCGTCCGCGAACACGTGCCAGGCTGGGGGAATCACCTGCGCAACGAGCATGCCCCTCGACGGATACTGCGAGTGCACATCGCATGGCGTTACGAGGGACGGTACGGTGGTCCGCGTTTCCAGGCCGGTGCAGCCCCATCCGGCGGGGCCTGACTGCCGCGCGACGCCTCAGGCGCCTGGCTGCCCGCACCCTTGAGGCGGATGGCGGCCGGCCGGGCTGTTATTCGGCTGGGACGAACTGCCGAAACGGGCGGGTGAGTTCCTGAAGACGGGACGCGAAACGGCATCGTGCAGCGGTTTGCTGGATGATTGGCCGGACGCGTAGCATTGCTGTCAGAGCCACCGAAAATTACGCCGAACACCAGCCCGTGCTGCAAAGCGGCGTGTCGCCAGTGACGGTTGCTTTGCTTCGGACAATCTAGCTGGGTCGGTGTCTCGGCCCGGGCGCGGCAGCTCTCGCAGATGGCGCTTGCGGGAGAGCTGGCGAAACGGACCGAGGGCTTTACGGCATCGGCGGTGGATGGTTGAGCAGCTTGCCCATTATCTTCAAAAGCCGTGTGCTTTCGCCCTTGCACTCGAACGTCCTCTGCAACCTGTCCTCCAGGTCGAGGCGCCGCGCGGTGGGCGACAACGTCGTGGATGGCCGGCCCCTCGGGACGAGCCCGAGGGCATGCTTCGCCGGCCATGACGGAAAGGGGCCGGCCATGGCGGAAAGGATCAGCATCAACCCGGGTTGGTATTAGCGACGGCATGACCTGGGTCGCAGGATAGGAGAACGCTTTTGCACGCAACAGTTTCGATAGAAACGCTGACCGGACTGGTCGCCGCGGCCTTCGCCAACTGCGGGATGGCGGAGGACGATGCATTGACAATGGCCGATGTGGTGGTGGCGGCGGAACGCGATGGTTCGCGGAGCCACGGTATCCAGCGCATGCGGGGTTACATGGACAGCATGAAATCGGGCTGGGTCGATGCTCGCGCTGAACCTCATATCCAGCGGACCGCCACTGGAATGCTGTCCGCTGATGCGAGCAATGGCTTCGCGCAGATCGCCCTGTCGCGTGCCAAATCCGATCTGATTTCGCTCGCGCACCAGCATGGAATGGCGGTGCTGACGACAAAGAACTCGCATCACTTTGCGGCGCTCTGGCCGGATATCGAACCGTTCGCGGAGGCTGGGTTCATTGCTCTCACGATGGTCAATTCACGCCCATGGATGACGGCCTGGGATGGAACGAAGAAGATGCTCGGGACCAACCCCGTCGCATTCGCGTGCCCCCGCACCGGAGGTCGTCCCGTAATATGGGATCAAGCGTCGAGTGTGATGTCACAAGGCGACGTGCTCCTGCACGCGGCTGCGGGTCGTCCTTTGCCACCCGGCGTAGGCATCGGCGTGGATGGCCAGCCCAGCGCGGATGCGGACGCCGTGCTGCGAGACGGCGCATTGCTGCCTTTCGCTGGCTCGAAGGGCAGCTCGATCGCTTTCATGGTCGAGGTCCTTGCCGGGGCGTTTGGTGGCGGTCGGTTCGGGTTCGAAGACCGCAGCGGGTCGGTGCCGGGGGCAGTCACCTCGAATACCGGGCAGTTTCTCCTGGTTCTCGATCCACGCGCGAACGACAATGACTTCCCTGCGCGCATCGAACATCTGTTGGGGGAGATCGCGGCCAGGGGCAGCAAGCGGATCCCCGGCGATCGTCGCTACGCGAAGCGCCACGAATCGGAAAGGGGTGGGATCGCGGTCCCGCGCAATCTGTTGCAGGAATTGGAACGCTATGCTGGTAGCTGAGCGATGTGATGGTGGCGGGTAACAGCCAAGCTCGCGCGCCCGGCTGCAACAGAGAGCGTGTCGAACTGTCGTGCCAGACCGCGCGGATGACGGACTCCAAGTCCGGCATGCCTGCGACGGCGGGCATCCCAGGCGAGAGCCCATGAAATTCCGGGAATTGGCCTGGGTTCCCGCTTTCGCGCCGCGAAAGCGGGAATGGCGAAGGCGCAGTCACTCTCAATGCGGTCTGGTAAGTGGCGTCCCGTACGGGATTCGAACCCGTGTTACCAACGTGAAAGGCTGGTGTCCTGGGCCTCTAGACGAACGGGACGGCGCCGGTCGCCGCCGGTTACCGGACCCCCCGTACGGGGTCAAGCGGGTGAAGCGTCCGTCACTGCAAAGCCGACCCCCAATGTCCCGTTCCACTCCTCCGCACGCAGATGCCCGGCCAGGTGCAACGGGCCACCGATATTCAGCATCGCCTCTGCCAGTCCGCCATCGCGCGCGCGAAACAGCATCGCCTTCAACCGGCCACCACCGCCCTCACCTTCCACGAACGCGCGAATCGTGGTCCGCTCCCGCCCCACCCGATCCGCCCTTACCACCCGGGCGCGCTGCAACACGAAGACCGGCTCCTGATTGCCCGACCCGAACGGTGCCAGCCGGGCCACATGGCTCGCCAGTTCAGTGGTCGCGCCCAGCACGGCCAGCGTGCCCTCGATCGCCAGGTCGGCTGCAGCCGGCAGCTCCGCTGCGGCGGCCAAACGCTCATCCAGGAACGCGTGGAAAGCCGCCACCGCTCCGGCCGACATCGAGAACCCGGCGGCCATCGGATGCCCGCCGCCGGTCGCCAGAATGCCGGCCTGCCGCGCCGCGATCACCGCTGCCCCAAGATCAATCCCCGGTACCGATCGGCCCGATCCTTTCGCCACCCCATCAGCCACTCCCGCCACGCAGGCCGGACGGTTGAATCGCTCCTTGATGCGTCCGGCGACGATGCCGACGACGCCGGGATGCCAGGCATCGCCCGCCACCACCAGCGCGGCGCGCCCAGCACCTGCTTGCGCTTCCGCTGCCGTGAAGGCGGCTTCCTGGATCGCTGCCTCGACCTCCTGGCGCTGCCGGTTCAACCCGTCCAGGCGTTCCGCCAGTGCCGCCGCTTCCGTGGCATCCTCGGTCAACAGCAGCCGCAGCCCGAGGTCAGCCTCGCTGATCCGCCCGCCCGCGTTGATCCGCGGACCCAGCCCGAACCCACAGGTGGCGGCGCTTGGCGGGTCGCGGGTCTGCGCCACGGCCATCAGCGCGGCCAGGCCCGGCCGGGCGCGGCGCGCCATTATTTTCAACCCCTGGCACACCAGTGCCCGGTTCACCCCGGTCAGCGGCATCACGTCGCACACGGTGGCCAGCGCCACCAGGTCGAGCAGCCCAAGCAGGTCCGGTTCCGGCCGCGCCGCGAAGAACCCGCGCCGACGCAGGCTGCGCACGGTCGCCACGCCGGTCATGAACGCCACCGCCGCGGCGCACAGCATGGACAGGCCCGAACGATCGTCCAGCCGGTTGGGGTTGACTGTCGCCACCACCGAAGGCGGCGGGCCGTCCGCCTTGTGATGATCGAGCACGATCACCTCCGTGCGCCCGCGCAGCACGGCCAGCACTTCACCCGCGGCGGTGCCGCAATCGACACACACGATCAGGCTGGCGCCACGCTCGGCGAGGCCCAGCAGGGCAGGGGCGTTCGGTCCATAGCCCTCGGTCATGCGGTGCGGCACATGATGCAGCACGGTGCAGCCCAGGCCGCGCATCAGCGCGATGGTCAGCGCCGCACTGCACGCCCCGTCCACGTCGTAGTCGCCGAACACCCCCACCGTCTCGCCGCGGCTTACCGCGTCGGCCAGCCGCTCGGCCGCAATGTCCATGTCTGCCAGCGTGGAGGGATCCGGCAGGAGTGCGCGCACCGTCGGGTCGAGGAAGTGGCAGGCAGCCTCCAGGTCGATGCCGCGGGCCGCCAGCAACCGGCCCACCACCTCCGGCACGCCGGCGCGCTGCGCGATGCCCAGCCCAAGCCGGTCCTCGCCCACGCGCCAGATCCAGCGCCGCCCGCTCAGGCTGCTCGTGACGCCAAGAACCGGGGCGATCATGCCGGTCAGGACGCCACCCAGGTCTTGGTTACGAAATTATGATGCGCTTCGACGTAGCGCACCGTGCCGGACTTGCTGCGCATGACGATCGAATGGGTCATCGCACCGTGCCCGAAACGGCGCACGCCGCGCAGCATCGCCCCCGGCGTGACGCCGGTGGCGGCGAACATCACGTCGCCTTTGGCCATTTCGGTGATGGTGTATTTGTGCCTTGGATCCGTCACGCCCATGGAGCGGGCGCGGGCGATCTGGGTGTCGTCCTCGTACAGCAGTCGCCCCTGCATCTGTCCGCCGATACAGCGCAGCGCGGCGGCTGCCAGCACGCCCTCGGGCGCACCGCCGGAGCCCAGATAGATATCGACGTAACTGTCCGGCGTCGCGGTGGCGATCACGCCCGCCACGTCGCCGTCGCTGATCAGCATGATCCGCGCGCCCGCTTCCCGGCACTTGGCGATGATCTCCTTGTGGCGGTCACGGTCGAGGATGCAGGCGACGATGTCCGAGATATCGCGCTGCTTGGCCCGCGCCAGGTTGCGCAGGTTCTCGGCGACCGGCGCGTCGAGGTCCACGACATTGTCTGGCAGATCGCCGCCGACCGCGATCTTGTCCATGTAGATGTCGGGTGCGTGCAGGAAGCCGCCTTTTTCCGCCAAGGCCACGGTGGCGATGGCGTTGGGGCCGCCCTTGGCGGTCAGCGTCGTGCCCTCCAGCGGATCGACCGCGATATCCATCGCCGGACCACCGGCGCCGACTTTTTCGCCGATATACAGCATCGGCGCTTCGTCCATCTCGCCCTCGCCAATGACCACGGTGCCGTCGATGGCGACCTGGTCGAAGGATTTGCGCATGGCTTCAACGGCGGCGCCATCGGCCTCGTTCTTCTGGCCGCGGCCGATCCAGCGGGAGGCGGCGAGCGCGGCGGCCTCGGTCACCCGGACCAGTTCGAGCGCCAGGTTGCGATCGGTGATCTCCACGGGGCGGGGCTGGGTCCGGGCGTCCATGGTCGTTCCTCCAGGCCGGTACGAGTCGGTATCAGCCTAGCACGCCGTTGCTCCGGATCGTATCCGCCGAATGCGCGGGCGTACGGGAGCACGCGTCACCACGGCGGACGGGCTAACCGCTCGCTCATGCCGGGGGGCGAGGTCTTGCCGGCTCCGGGGATGGTCTTATACCGGACCGCATCGAGAATGGCTGATCCTGCCAGTG
>DATDIC010000563.1:0-3697 GCA_036521275.1 Acetobacteraceae bacterium | reverse complement strand
AAAGCGGGAATCCAGGCGAGAGCACACGAAATTCCAAGGGTTTGGCTGGATTCCCGCTTGCGCGGGAATGACGGCCATCGTCCTCGCCTGCGATAACCAGTCGGCACTTCGCCCGCTGGTATTACGCCTCCAGCATGCGGCGCAGCAGTTCCACATCCTCCGCGAACGCTGTGTCGCGCTCCATCAGCTCGCCGATCCGGGCGATTGCGTGAATGACTGTGGTGTGGTCGCGATTGCCGAACTTGCGGCCGATTTCCGGCAGGCTGCGGCTGGTAAGCTGCTTGGCGAGGAACATCGCCACCTGGCGGGGACGGGCGACATTGCGCGCCCGCCGCGCCGACGACATGTCGGTGACGCGGATGTTGTAGTGCTCGCAGACCTTGCGCTGGATCTCGTCGATGGTGACGCGGCGATCATGCGCTTTCAGAAGATCGTGCAGCACTTCCTGCGCGGAATCCAGCGTGACCGGCCGGCCGAACAGGTTGGCGTGGGCAACCAGCCGGTTCAGCGCGCCTTCCAGTTCGCGCACGTTGCTGGTGATCTTGTGTGCCAGGAATTCGATCACCCTGGGCGAGACCTGCGCGCTGGCGAGCGCCGCTTTGGCCTCCAGGATGGAAACCCGCAGCTCGAACGTCGTGGCGTGCAGATCGGCGACCATGCCGCAACCAAGCCGGGTGCGCAGCCGGTCCTCGATGCCGGACAGATCCGAAGGCGACTTGTCGGCGGACACGACGATCTGCCGCCCAGCATCGACCACGGCGTTGAAGGTGTGGAAGAATTCCTCCTGCGTGTTGTCTTTCCCGATGAGAAACTGCAGATCATCGATCATCAGCACATCGACGGCGCGGAGCTGTTCCTTGAACTGCATGGTCTGCTGGCTGCGGATCGCGCCGATGAAGCGGTACATGAATTTCTCGGCCGACATATAGGCAACCGATACGGGACGGGCACCGTCGCCGCACGCACCAAGCTCCCAGGCAATGGCGTGCATCAGGTGGGTTTTCCCGAGACCGACGCCACCGTACAGGAACAGCGGATTGAATCCCAGGCTGCCCGGACGTTCGGCCACGCGGCGAGCGCAAGCGTAGGCAAATTCGTTTGGTTTCCCCACGACGAAGTTGCCGAACGTGAAGCGCGTGTCGAGTACGCCGGCAATTTCGGGCTTGGGGTCCGCGCGGTCGTCGGTCTTCTCGGCAGCCGGCACGACGATGGGCTCACCTGGCATCTCGGGCACGGGATTGGCGCCACCACCGACGCGGATATCGACGCGGCGGATAGCTGGATTTTCTTGCTGCCACATGGCGTTCAACCGAGCCCCATAACGATCGCGTACCCAGTCTCGCAGGAACCGCGTTGGCAGATGCACGGTCACCTCGTCACCGTCGATCCCCGCAAGGCTCATTTGGCGCAGCCAGGTGCGGTATTCGACGTCACCCACCTCGCGTTGCAGGCGGGAGCGGACGCGAGCCCATTGGGCATTGAGATCATTATGCGTGCCAACCTCCCCCTGATTGACGATGGACATCTCGCGTTCGAGCAATTCTGCGTCTGAGTCACGGCATCCTGCCTGTTCTGGGCGGCTCTTGCGGCCGCTCGACACACCCCCAGCCTGCCGGCAAGCAACCTCACCGGGAGACAGCGCAATCTGGAACTGAAGGCAATTTGGCTTAAGCGGTCAGTAACGATTACGACACCCAGTCTGCCGCTAGCAACAACAAACTGATTGTCCGGAGGGCAGACCCAATAAACGCAAGAAGATTGCGAGACAGATGTAAATACTCGCATGCGTGTCTAAAGCGGGCGGCCAAGTTATGCTGCCACCGCGCTGATGTGCCTGGAAATCAGGGTGGCGCGATCAGCGCCGAAACCACTTCCGCAAAGCGCGGTTGTGAAAAAACCTCAGCCGCCGGCAAGCTTTTTGATACGCACTGCCAGACGAGACAGTTTGCGCGAAACGGTATTTTTGTGGATTACGCCCTTGTTGGCGGCGCGCTGCATTTCCGGCTGCGCGCTGCGCAATGCCTCCGTCGCGACCGATTTGTCGCCGCCGTCGATCGCTGCCTCAACTTTGTTGACAAAGGTCCGCATACGCGACTTTCGCGCGCGGTTGCGCTCTGTGCGGCGGGCTGACTGACGGATGCGCTTTCGCGCGGAAGCGGTGTTTGCCATACGTTTTTTCGCTCAATTACCCAGACCTGCACCAGCGGCATGCGCCGCATGGAAGAGCGGGGTTCTAGGCAGACCATAAACGGGAGTCAAGCTGCGGATCGGCCGCTCGTGGATTGCACCACAATTTCGCTGCCAACAGGGCTCGCCGAAACGAGAATGCATCAGCGACGGAACGCCGCTTTCCGCTTCTCGATGAAAGCCGCCATGCCTTCCTGCTGATCCGGCGTACCAAACAGCGACAGGAACAAGGCACGCTCATGCCGGACACCTTCAGCAAGGGTCGTCTCGAATGCGCGGTTCACGGATTGTTTAGCAAGCGCGACCGCGACGGGTGAAAGAGTGGCAATCTTCTCCGCGACCTTGATCGCTTCCGCCACCAATTGGTCGGCCGGGAATGTACGCGAGACCAGATTGGCGCGCTCCGCCTCGGCCGCGTCCATCATGCGGCCGGTCAGCACCATTTCCATCGCCTTGGATTTTCCCACCGCGCGGGTCAGCCGCTGCGTACCGCCGGCCCCGGGGATCACGCCAAGATTGATCTCCGGCTGGCCGAACTTCGCGGTGTCCGCCGCCAGGATGATGTCGCACATCATGGCCAGCTCGCAGCCGCCGCCGAGCGCGAAACCGGCCACCGCGGCGATCACCGGCTTCTTCACGCGGAGCACGGTTTCCCAGCGGGCGCCGATGAAATCCTCCAGCATTGCCGACGGATGGGTGCGGCTGCGCATTTCCTTGATGTCCGCACCGGCGGCGAAAGCCTTCTCGCTGCCGGTCAGCACGATGGCGCCGATCGCCGGGTCTGCATCGAAGCTGAGCAATTGCTGGCCCACCTCGGTCATGAGCTGATCGCACAGCGCGTTCAGCGCCTGCGGGCGGTTCAGGCGGATCAGGCCGACCGAGCCGTGCGTTTCGACCAGGATGGTTTCGTAGCTGTCGGCCATGACTGCCGCCTCCGTATCGCAGGGAAAGGCTTCTAGCTTGTGTGGCGGAGCGTGAGAAGCGGGGCTAGACCAGGGCGCCGCCCCCTTGCGGGCCGGCGTCGAGCGTCGGCATCTTCAAACGCCGTCGCGAAGCTGGAGCACCGCATGCCTGATCCCACCGGCCCCCTGAAAGGGCTCCGCGTCTTCGACCTGACCCGCGTGCTGGCGGGTCCGACCTGCACGCAGATGCTGGCGGATCTGGGGGCCGACGTGATCAAGATCGAAAAGCCGGGCAGCGGCGACGATACGCGCGGCTTTGCTCCACCCTACGTGCCGGGCACGCAAGAGAGCGCGTATTTTACCGGTGTCAACCGCAACAAGCGGTCGGTGACGCTGGACATCGCACAACCGCAAGGCCAGGAGCTGGCACGCCGGCTGATCGCGCAAAGCGACATACTGGTGGAGAATTTCAAGGTTGGCGCGCTGGCGAAGTACGGGCTGGCGTATGAGCAGCTTCGGGACGGATTTCCGCGCCTGATCTACTGCTCGATCACCGGGTTCGGCCAGACCGGCCCCTACGCGGCGCGGCCCGGCTACGACAGCCTGAT
>DATDIC010000562.1:0-6316 GCA_036521275.1 Acetobacteraceae bacterium | reverse complement strand
CCCTCGCCCTCCGGCGATCCCCGCGTGTAAACCACTCGGCGATGGCGGTCCCGCAACCTATCAGCCCACCCCCCGGCCCCGACCCCACCGGCGCCTCGCCTGTCATGGCCCAATGGTTCGCCATGAAGGCCGATCACCCGGATGCGCTGCTGTTCTTCCGCATGGGCGACTTCTACGAACTGTTCTTTGCCGATGCGGAAGCCGCCGCCGCCGCCCTCGACATCGCCCTCACCGCCCGCGGCGAACATTCCGGCGAGCCCATCCCGATGTGCGGCGTGCCGATCCACGCCGCCGACGCCTACCTCGCCCGCCTGATCCGCCGCGGCTTCCGCGTCGCCGTCGCCGAGCAGATGGAAAACCCCAAGACCCGGACCGGCAAAGGCCCCATCCGCCGCGAAGTGGTCCGCATCATCACCCCCGGCACGCTCATCGAGGAAGCCCTCCTCGAACCCGGCCGCCCCAACCTCCTGCTCGCCCTCGCCCCGGACCGCGACAGCATCGGCGCCGCCTGGCTCGATGTCTCCACCGGCCTGTTCGAAACCGCCTCCCTCCCCCGCGCCGACCTCCCCGCCCTGCTCGGCCGCCTGGAGCCGGCGGAAATCCTCGCCCCCGCCGCGCTTGCCCTCGGCGATCACGAACCCCGTCGCGCGCCGGAAACCACCGCCTCCCCGCCGCTGGTGTCCCGCCGCCGCGTGGCGGAGGCATTCGGCACCGCCAGCCTCGATGCATTCGGCAGCTTCACGGATGGCGAGGCGATCGCCGCCGCCCTCGCGCTCGACTATGTGCGCCAGACCCAGGCCGGCAGCATGCCGCGCCTCGCCCGCCCCTCCCCGCAGGGCCAGTCGGGCGTGCTGGCGATGGACGCCGCCACCCGCGCCAGCCTGGATATCTTGCTGGCGCGCGACGGCGGCCCGCACAGCCTGCTTGGCGCCGTCCAGCGCACCCTCACCGCGCCGGGCGCCCGTCTGCTCGCCGGGTGGCTGTCGGCGCCGCTGACCGATCCGGCTGCCATCGCCCGCCGCCAGGACGCCTGGGGCTGGATGCTGGCGAACCCCATCCTGGCCGACCGGCTGCGCACCATCCTGCGCGCCGCCCCCGACATGGCCCGTGCCCTCGCCCGGCTGTCGCTCGGCCGTGGCGGCCCCCGCGACCTCGCGGTCCTGCGCGACGGCATGCAAGCCGCCCGCACCGCCGCCACGCTGTTCGATGGCCCCGTACCGGCGCTGCTGGCCGGCGCCCTGAGCGGGCTGCTGGTCGACCTCGAACTGGAACAGACGCTCGCCGCCGCCCTGGCCGATCCGGTGCCGCTGCGGCTGGACGACGCTGGGGTGATCCGCCCCGGCTTCGACCCCGCCCTGGACGCGGAGCGTGCCCTGCGCGACGACAGCCGCCGCGTGCTGACGACGCTGCAGCTCGACCTGGCCCAGCGCTACGGCGTCGCCAGCCTGAAAATCCGCCATCACGCCCAGCTCGGCTACGTCATCGAGGCGCTGGCGCCGGCGGTCGAGAAGCTGCGCGCCCAACCTGACCTGACCTTGCGCCAGGGCATGGCCAGCGGCGCCCGCTTCACCAGCCCGGAGCTCTCCGACCTCGATCGCCGCATCACCGAGGCGGCCGAACGCGCGGCTGCCCGCGAACGCGCCCTGTTCGCCCATCTGGTCGAAGCCGCACTGCGCCACGCCGAGCCCATCGGTCGCTGCGCCGAGGCGCTGGCGCTGCTGGACGTGCTGCAGTCCGCCGCCCGCCTGGCGCAATCCGGCGCCTGGTGCCGGCCCGCCGTCACCGACGACGACGCGTTCAAAATCGTCGCCGGACGCCATCCGGTGGTGGAAGCGGCGCTGGCGGGGCAGGCCGCCTTTGTCCCCAACGATTGCGATTTGTCACCAGACAACCGCGTGCTGCTGCTGACCGGTCCCAACATGGCCGGAAAATCGACCTTCCTGCGGCAGAATGCGCTCATCGCCGTGCTGGCGCAGGCCGGCCTGCCGGTCCCCGCCGAATCCGCACGCATCGGCATGATCGACCGGCTGTTCAGCCGTGTCGGCGCCGCCGACGACCTGGCGCGCGGCCGCTCCACCTTCATGGTGGAAATGACCGAAACCGCCGCCATCCTGCACCAGGCCGGTCCCCGCTCGTTGGTGGTCGTCGACGAGATCGGGCGCGGCACCGCCACCCTGGACGGTCTCGCCATCGCCTGGGCCGTGCTGGAATCGCTGCATGGCGCGATTCGCTGCCGGACGATTTTTGCTACACACTTCCACGAACTTGCTGAATTGTCGGACCGCATGCCCCGGATGAAACCGCACACGATGCGGGTGAAGGAGTGGAAGAAGACAGTTGTGTTCTTGCACGAGGTCGCTGAAGGCGCCGCCAAACGCTCCTGGGGCGTGCACGTGGCGGAGCTGGCCGGCGTGCCCGCGCCCGTGGTGCGCCGCGCCGCGACATTGCTTTCGTCCCTGGAGAAACATAACGGACCGCTGGGCGCCAATGGTCCGCTCGCCGCATTGCCGCTATTCGTTGCCGCCACTTCCCCAGAGAACGAGACGCCCCAACTTTCCGACCCGCCTGATCCCCTTGCCGCTCTGTTGACAGAGCTGGAGCCGGATCGCCTCACCCCGAGAGAGGCGCTGGACGCGCTCTACCGGTTGAAGGCGCTGCTGCCGGTTTCCGGCGCAAACTTCTCATAGTACGATCCCGCTCATGTTCACACCGGCCCCCCTCCCCGCAAGTCCTGACGCTGCCGCGTCGGTCCTGGCGGAGGCATTGACCCGGCTGGGTGATGAACGGAAGGCACCGCGTGATGCTGTCATCGTCACGTTCCGCCGCCATCTCGCGCGTATTCAGAACCATGTGCAGACCGCATTCGAGCAGGACCAGCTTACCGGCCTGCAAGCTGCGCGCATGCTGTCCGGGCTCGTCGATGGGCTGGTGACGACGCTGCTGGAGCACGCCGCCAACGTTCTTGGCGAACCGGAACGCTTATCCGTCACCGCGACCGGCGGCTACGGGCGCGGCACGCTGGCGCCCTTCAGCGACATCGACCTGCTGTTCCTGACTGCCAGCGAAGCAGCGCCGCATACGCTGCAGATCGTCGAATACATGCTGTATTTCCTGTGGGACCTCGGGCTGAAGGTCGGCCATGCGACCCGCTCGATCCAGGAATGCCTGAACGAGAGTGCGCGCGACACCACGATCCGCACCTCCCTCCTTGATGCCCGCCACCTGTCCGGCGATGCCGCCCTGTTCACCGAATTTCAGCAGCAGTTTCATGCCGCCTGCCGCGACGACGGCGCCGCCGCCTTCATCATGGCCAAGCAGGCGGAGCGCAACGCGCGGCACAAGCGGTTCGGCGATTCGCCATTCGTCGTAGAACCCAACATCAAGGAAGGCCGCGGCGGGCTGCGCGACCTGCAGACGCTGTACTGGATCGCCCGTTACGTATACGACACGCAGACCATGGGCGAGCTGGCCGAAGTCGGCGGCGTGCTGTCGCAGCAGGAAGCGCGCCACGCCAAGCGGTCGTGGGAGTTTCTCTGGACGGTTCGTTTCCATCTTCACTATGTGGCCGGACGCGCGGAGGAGCGGCTGACCTTCGATCTGCAACCGGTCGTCGGTGCGCGCATGGGCTATACCCGGCACGGACGGCAGGATGGCGTCGAACGTTTCATGCGCCACTACTTCCTCACCGCCCGCGACGTGGTTCGCCTGACGCGCGTGCTGGAGCCGGCGATTTTGCGCGCCGCCCTGGGACCGCCGGCACGCTCGCCGGAAGCCGACAAGGCGCTGCTGGCGGCTGGCTTCGTGTTGTCCGAGGGCATGCTGCTGCCGGCCCCGGGCCAGGATTTCGACGCCGCGCCGATCCAGATGCTGCGGATGCTGAAACTGGCACGCGACCGCGGCCTCAATCCGCATCCGCTGGCGCTCCGTTCGATGATCCGCAACGAACGCGAAATGAGCCGGCTGCGCGGCGACCGGGACGCCGCACAGCTTTTCATGGATCTGCTGTGCGGAACAACCGGCGACCACGGCCGGACCGGCCCCGATGGTGCCCGCTGGCTGAGCATCATGAACGAAAGCGGTTTCCTCGGCCGCTTCCTGCCCGACTGGCGCCGCATCGTCGGGCAGATGCAGTTCGACACCTATCACATATTCACCGTCGACGAGCACACCATCGAGGCGATCCGCGTGCTGAACACGCTGGAGGCCGGAAACCTGGCGGAGGTGGCGCCCGTCGCTTCCAGCCTGTTCGAGCATATCCAGTCGCGGCGCTCCCTGTACTTGGCGATGCTGTTGCACGACATCGCCAAGGGACGCGGCGGCGATCATTCCGAGTTGGGCGCCGAGATCGCACTTCGCGTCGGCCCGGAACTCGGCCTGTCCGGCGAAGAAACCGAAACCGTCTCCTGGCTGGTGCTGCACCACCTGTTGCTCAGCACCATCGCCTTCAAGCGCGACATCGATGATCCGAAAACGATCCTCGATCTCGCCGACACGGTGCAGTCGCCGGAGCGGCTTCGGCTGCTGCTGGTGATGACCGTCGCCGACATGCGCGCGGTGTCGCCCAAGGTGTGGAACGGCTGGAAGGCCACGCTGCTGCGCGAGCTGTACACCCGCGTCGCCGAGGTGCTGGAGGGCGGACTGGCGACGCCGGAACGCGACGTGCGCGTGCAGCGTGCCAAGGATGCCGCGGCGGCGCTGCTGCCCGACTGGTCGCCAGAGGATATCGAGGCATTCACGACGCTGGGTTACGCCGGCTACTGGCTGTCCTTCGATCCGGAAACCCACGCACGCCATGCGCGGCTGGTGCGCGACGCGGAGCAACGCAAGGCGCCGCTGACGGTCGCCACCCAGCCGCTGCCGGCCCGCGCGGTGACCGAGGTTACCGTCTATTGCGCCGACCATGCCGGCCTGTTCAGCAAGATATCCGGCGCGTTGTCGGTGGCGGGCGCTTCCATCGTGGACGCCCGCATCCATACCATGACCAACGGCATGGCGCTGGATACGTTCTGGATCCAGGACGCCGCCGGCGGCACCTTCGACGCGCCGCACCGGCTGGCCCGCCTGTCCGTGCTGATCGAGCAGGCGCTGTCCGGGCGGTTGCGGCTGAAACCGGAGATCCAGAAAGCGTCGCAGGCATTGTTGGGGCGTCGCCTGCACGTGATGCACGTGCCGCCGCGGGTGGTGATCGACAACCGTGCCTCCAACACGCACACGGTGGTGGAGGTGAACGGCCGCGACCGTCCGGGGTTGCTGCATGACGTCACCGCGGCGATCAGCGCCGAGGGCATGCAGATCGCCTCCGCGCACGTCACCACCTACGGTGTGCGCGCGGTCGATGTGTTTTACGTCAAGGACGTATTCGGACTGAAGATCGAGAACGAACGCAAGCTGCGCCAGTTGCGCGAGGCACTGCTGAAAGCCTTGGGCAGCGAAGAAGAGCCCCCGGCGATACCGGAGCCGCGGCGGCCCAGGCGCGCCGCCGCGGGATAGACCATCCCGCGGCTGAACCCATCAGCCGTTCGCCGCCGCCTCGATCGCGGCGATGTCGATCCGCTTCATCTGCATCATCGCTTCCATCGCACGCCTGGCGCGCGCCCGGTCCGGATCGTGCAGCAGCGCGATCAGCCGCCGTGGCACGATCTGCCATGACAGGCCGAACTTGTCCTTGACCCAGCCGCACACCTCCGCTTCGGGGACGGCAGACAGCGCCTCGGTCAGCCGATCAACCTCGTTCTGATCATCGCAATGAATTTGGAACGAGACCGACTCGTTGAACTTGAACTGCGGACCGCCGTTGAGACCGACGAACTTCTGTCCGGCCACGGTAAATTCGACCAGGAGTACACTGCCCTCCGGGCCACTCGGCGTTTTGGCGGGCGAGCGGAAAATCGTGCCGACATGTGAGTCGGGCAGATGTTGGGCATAAAAAGCCGCTGCCTCTTCGGCATTGCCGTCGAACCACAGACACGGGGTGATCTTGTCGGACATCCTTTGCCTCCACCGCTGCGCTGTGATGGTCCAGGGAAACGCGCAGCATCAATCAGGTCATCGAAAACTCAAGGCTGGCTCAGCAGCTCATCGATCGATTGCACCGGGCAAGCCGTTTGCGTCGGCATTGCTGGCTGTCCATCCATCGTCTCGGGCAGCGCCTTCAGCGCATCGGCATAGAGGCCGGCGACGTCGATCTTCTGGCGCATCGAGGGCCGGTGCCTGCGCCGCGCCTGCGCGCGAAAACCGCGCGCGTCACCGCGCCAACTCGGTGCGTCGCGGGCGAGCGGCCATGCCTCGGCCTTCAGATCATGCAGGAACGCTTGGA
>DATDIC010000561.1:0-3241 GCA_036521275.1 Acetobacteraceae bacterium | reverse complement strand
GGCACTGGCCGAGGAAACCAACGCGAGTGGCCGCGACGTGATTACCGCCTGGCTGGTCGGGATCGAGATCCAGGTCGCCGTCGGTCATGGCGTGAACCGGCTGCACTACGACAATGGCTGGCACTCCACGTCCACTGTCGGCACCATCGGCGCCGCTGCGGCCTGTGCACGGCTGCTCCGGCTAAACGAGACGACGATGGTCAATGCCATCAGTCTCGCGGTCAGCATGGCATCCGGCACGAAAGTGCAATTCGGTACGATGGCAAAGCCGTTCCACGCCGGCATGGCAGCCAAGAACGCCGTCATGGCGGCACGATTTGCCGAAGCCGGCCTGACCGCCGCACCGGAACCGCTGGATGCCGAATACGGATTCCGCAGCCTTTATGTCGGTCCGGACTCGCGCGGCTGGGACGGTGTGCTCGACGAGCTCGGCCGTCCACTTGCAGCCGAGAAGTACGGGCTGGAACCAAAATGCTATCCGTGCTGCGCCGGTGCCCATCGCGCCCTGGACGGGCTGCTGGAATTGCAGGCGGAGCACCGGTTCGCCGCCAACGACGTGGCCGAGATCATCACCTTGGTAGGCTGGGGCAATGCCAGCAGCCTGCTGTACCCGAACCCCGTGCAGGAGATGGAAGCGCGGTTCAGCATGCAGTATTGCATCGCCGCGGCCCTGTTGGGTGGGCAGCTCCGGCTGTCCGATTTTACCCAGGCTGCCATCCATCGGCCGGAGGCGCGGCGGCTGTTTCCCCTGATCCACATGACAACGCACCCGCGCACTGATGCGGAAGCGCCGGCTGCCCGCAAGCCGGCGGAGATCACGGTGCGACTGAAGGACGGGCGCACGCTGCACGCCAGCGTCCAGCATGCGCGCGGGACGATGTTCCGTCCGTTCGAACGGGCGGAGCTGGAGCAGAAATTCCACGATTGCGCGGCAGGCCTGATGCCACCAGCGGCGTATGCCGCAATCGGCGAGCAACTCGCGGGATTCGAGCACCTGCCGAGTATCCGGGAGCTGATGCGGCAATTGCGGTTCGCTGCCGGCTGCGACCGTGGCGAGCGGTTCGCGCGTCGGCCCTACGCCATGGGTCCCGGGTAACGTGCAGGCGGGATCTATCCCTTGAGGCCGGTCAGCGCCATGTTCTCGATGATCCGGCGCCGCAGCAGCAGGAACACGATCAGCATCGGCAGCGTGCTCAATGTGGAACCGGCCATCAGCTTGCCGTAGTCGGTGCTGAAGCGGAACTGGAAGGCGGTCAGCCCGACCTCCATGTTGAACAGCAACTGGTTGTTCGCCACCAGCAGCACCCAGATGAACGCGCCCCATGCCTGGATGAAGGCGAAGATGCCCACCGCGCTCATCGCGTTGCCAGACAGCGGCACCAGCACGCGCCGGAACGTCCACCATTCGGATGCGCCGTCGACCCGCGCCGCTTCCATCAGCTCGTCGGGAATCGCCGAAGCGACGTGCTGGCGCATGAGGAAGATGCCAAAGCTCATCACCAGCGTGGGCAGGATGATCGCCTGGTAGGTGTTGATCCAGTGCATGCGCACCAGCTCGATATAGAGCGGGATCATGTACGCTTCGAACGGCACGATCGCAGTTGCCAGGACCAGCATGAAAAGTGCTGCCCGTCCCGGGAACCGGTATTTCGCGAACACTGCCCCGGCGATCATGGACGTGATCACGCAACTGATGGTGGATACAAGCGCGATGAACATGCTGTTCCCGAAGAAGCGCAGGAACGGTGCCGCCTGAAACAACCCGGTGTAGTTCGACAGGGTCGGCACCTTCGGCAGCAGATGCGGCGGCCAGACCGCAATCTCACCCGGCAGCTTGAACGAGGTCGCCAGCATCCACAGCATCGGCAGCAGCATGAAGATCGCGCCCAGGCTCAGCACGACATGGATCAGAACGGCTCCGATCCGCAGGCGGGTGCGCCGCCGTCGCTGGCCGGGTCTCATGGCGTTTCCCGATCGCGGAAGGCACGGAACTGGATCAGCGTCACGCCAAGTACGATGAACGTCAACGTCACTGCCTCAGCCGATGCATAGCCCATCCGGAAATACTGGAACGCATTCTGATAGATGTCATAAACCAGCACACGCACCGCCTGGCCCGGCGCCGCCTGTGACCCCAGCGTCATGACGTATACCTGCGTGAATACCGTGTAGGAGTTGATGGTCGCGGTCACCAGCACGTACAGCAGGATCGGCCGCAGCAGCGGCAAGGTCACGCGCCAGAATTTCTGCACCTCGCTCGCGCCGTCCAGGCTTGCCGCTTCCAGGTAGGAGCCAGGGATGTTGCGGATGCCGACCAGGAAGATCACCAGGTTGTACCCCAGCACCTTCCATACGCCCATGATGATCAGCGCCCACAGCGCGATATGCACATCGGTCAGCCAGGCAACGGGCGGAATGCCGACCAGCGACAACACGTAGTTCAGGATACCGTAATTGTAGTCGTAGATCCATTTCCAGGCGATCGCCATCGGCACCATGGGCGTGATCACCGGCAGGAAGTAGATGGTCTGGTAGACTGCCGATGCCCGCCCTCGGCGCGCGAGCAGCACCGCCAATGGCAACGCGATCGCGGTGCTCAGCAGCACGGTCGCTACCGAATAGACGGTGGTGTTCCAGATCGCGATGTGGAAATTGTCGTCGCCGAACATCCGCACGTAATTGGCGAAGCCCACGAAGGGCCGGACGTGGGAAATCAGCCGCCAGTCATAGAAACTGAGCTGCACGCTGCGGCCGATCGGCACGATGCGCACATAAGCGTAGATCGCCATGACCGGAAGCAGCATGGCGTAGCACCATACCCACATCCGCGTGCGGCGGCCGATCAGCGTCATGGCGGCTCAGCCGTACAGGTTCGCGTCCTTCAATATCTTGTCGGTCTGCTGCGCCATGTCATGAACCCGCGCAGCTATCGCCTGCGGATTTCCCTTTAGCGACGGATCGACATAGGCCTCGCTCAGCCGGTCGGCCAGCCGGCTTTCGACCTCATCGAACGCCGTCAGGACCGGTTCGACATAGTATTTCACGTCGGGCGGCGGGGACACGAAGGCTTCGAACTGTGGGATCTTTTCGATCAGCGGCTTCCAGTCGATGTCTGTGCGTGGCGCCAGCCAGCCGGTCATCTCGGTCAGCCGAAACCCGTTTTGCGGGTCGGTCAGGAATTTCACGAAATCCCACGCCGCGGCCTTGTTCTGGCTTTGGCCGTTTACGTACACGCCCTCCG
>DATDIC010000560.1:0-3176 GCA_036521275.1 Acetobacteraceae bacterium | reverse complement strand
CGCCTGCCCCGGCCGACGACGCACCCGCATTATAGCCGTGCTTCCATGGGTTATGCGTGATGCCCGTCAGCGGCGAATGACTCACGCCCGTCCAGCCGAACTCCGAGGTGGTCGTCTTGCCCAGGATGATCGCGCCCTGATCTTTCAGCCGAGGAACGATGGGTGTGTCCTCCGCCGGTTGATTCCCCTTGAAGATCAGGCTGCCCATCTGCGTCGGCATGTCCTTGGTGATCGCCAGATCCTTGATCGTCACCGGAATGCCGTGCAGCGGACCGACATGCTCGGCCTTCATCAACGCCGTCTCGGCCCGCCGCGCTGCCTCCATCGCCTGGTCGGCGGCCAGGAACGCAAATGCGTTCACCCGCGGTCCCACCGCCTCGATGCGCTCCAGCAAGCCGCGCATCAGTTCCACCGGAGACAGTTGTTTCGTCCGCACCATCTCCGCCAGCCTGGTTGCCGGCGTGAAGCCCAGCTCCTCGGTGTCCATCCTGTTCGCCCACCCTGCGTTCGCCAGCCCGCATCGAACCCAATCCAGGCTCATCCCGCAAGCCAGCCCGGAGTCCTCGGGCACCACGTGATCTGTTAGAACAAGGCAACGGCGGGGAGGCCCCCATGGCTCGCTACATCGGCGCCATCGACCAAGGCACCACCAGCACGCGATTCATCGTCTTCGATCAGGCCGGCATGATCGTCACCGCCGCGCAGCGCGAACACAGGCAAATCTTCCCGCAGCCAGGATGGGTCGAGCACGATCCAGCCGAGATCTGGGCCAACACCCGCGCGGTGATCGCCGAGGCTCTGCGCAGCGGCAATTTGTCCTCCGCCGACCTTGCGGCGATTGGCATCACCAACCAGCGGGAGACGACCCTGGTCTGGGATCGCAGCTCCGGTGCGCCCGCATACAACGCGATCGTCTGGCAGGACACGAGGGTCGATCCGCTGGTCGCGGAATACGCTGCCGCCGGTGGACAGGACCGGTTCCGCGCCGCCACCGGCCTACCCCTCGCCGGCTATTTCAGTGCGCTGAAACTGCGCTGGCTGCTGGATAACATCCCGGACATTCGCCGTCGCGCGGAGGCCGGCGATCTTGCCTTCGGCACCATGGACTCCTGGCTCATGTGGAAGCTGACCGGGCAGCATGTAACCGACGTAACCAACGCCAGCCGCACGCTGCTGATGGATATCAGCTCGCTCGAATGGGACCTGGGCCTGTTGCAGGCGTTCGGTATCCCGGCGGCCGTGCTGCCCCGCATCGTTCCCTCCGCGCAGATTTACGGCATGGCCCTGGGCGAACTTGCCGGCGTGCCGGTCGCCGGAATCCTCGGCGATCAGCAGGCAGCGCTTGTTGGTCAGACCTGCTTTCACCCCGGCGAAGCCAAGAACACCTATGGTACCGGCAGTTTCCTGCTGATGAACACCGGGCTGGCCCCGGTGCCCTCCACCTGTGGCCTGATCACGACCGTCGCCTACAAGTTCGGCGACCGTCCCGCCTCCTACGCGCTGGAAGGCTCGATCGCCATCACCGGTGCCCTGGTGCAATGGCTGCGCGACAATCTGGGCCTGATCCGTAGCGGCGACGAGATAGAAGCGCTCGCCGCGCAGGTCCCCGATAATGGCGACGTCTATTTCGTGCCGGCCTTCTCCGGCCTCTACGCGCCGTGGTGGCGCGGCGATGCCCGCGGCGTGATTGCCGGGCTGACGCGGTTCGCGACCGCCGCCCATATCGCCCGCGCCGCCCTGGAAGCCAGCGCCTATCAGGTCCTGGATGTAGTAGAGGCGATGCAGCGCGATTGCGGTTTCCCGATCAAGACGCTGCGTGTCGATGGCGGAATGGTGACCAACGAGCTGCTGATGCAGTTCCAGGCGGATCTGCTCGGTGTGCCGGTGGCCCGGCCGCGCACGATTGAAACGACCGCACTCGGCGCCGCCTACGCTGCCGGGCTCGCGGTCGGCTTGTGGCAAAGCACCGAAGATCTGCTGCATCATTGGGGCGTCACCCGCCTCTGGTCGCCGAAAATGCCACCCGAACGCCGCGCCGCACTCACCAGGTCCTGGAGAAAAGCCGTGGAACGCTCATTTGGCTGGGCCACCGACTGACCGTAGCGGCGAAACCCCACCCCAACACGCCGGGAGACGACGCGTGACGAACACAACCCGCATTGGCATCGCCGGTACCACCGGGCGCATGGGCGCGCTGCTGGTCCAGGAAATCGGCACGGCAGGCCTCGTCCTGGCCGGCGGCATTGCGCGCGACAAGCCGTTCCCCCCACGCGTGCGCCGCTTCCCCGATATCGCCGCGCTGGCCCAGGAAGCGGATGTGGTGATCGACTTCACCCACGCCGCCGCCGCGCAACCACACGCCGCAGCCCTTGCCGCCGCCGGAACCGCCTGGGTTCTCGGCACCTCCGGCCTCTCCGCCGCCGAGGAGGCCGCCGTTGCCGAAGCAGCCCGCCGCATCCCCGCCGTCTATGCGGCAAACTTCGCCCCCGGCGTGAACCTTGTCCTGGCGCTGGCGGAACGCATGGCCGCCGCCCTGCCGCCCGACACCTACGACGCCGAGATCGTCGAGATGCACCACCGCCAGAAAGTGGACGCCCCATCCGGCACCGCTGTCGGGATCGGCCGCGCGGTCGCGAAAGGCCGTGGCCAGGACCTGTCGGAGGTGATGGAAAGCGGTCGCCACGGGCATACCGGTGCCCGCAAGCCAGGAGCCATCGGCTTCGCGGCGCTGCGCGGCGGGCAGGTGGTCGGCGAGCATACCCTCATCTTCGCCGCCGCCACCGAGCACATCGCGCTGACCCATCGCGCCTTCGACCGCCGCAGCTTCGCCGCCGGCGCCGTGCGCGCTGCGCTGTGGATCAAAGGCCAGCCGCCCGGACTCTATTCCATGATGGACGTGCTGGGCATGTGATCCGGGGCGGCTGCCTCCAACGCGCTTGATTCCCCTCCAGCTTTCCGTCATTCACCCCCGCGCCCGGCATTTTGCCGGTTCGGCGGTCGGCCTAATGCGCCCGCCGCCGGCCGCGACAAGAGGAGAATTCCATGCGCGACACCGGCGAGTTCCTGTTCACCTCCGAGTCGGTCTCAGAGGGCCATCCCGACAAAGTTGCCGACCGGCTCAGCGACACCGTGCTGGACGCCTTTCTGACCGCCGATCCCTATGCGCGCGTCGCCTG
>DATDIC010000559.1:0-4732 GCA_036521275.1 Acetobacteraceae bacterium | reverse complement strand
CCATGGATTACGCCGCCTATGGCGCCGATTTCATTGCGATCCAGGACATGCTGGGGTCCCCGACCACGCCGGACCAACCTGCCGCTCGCGATGGCGCGACACGTCGTGTTGCCTTCCAGTTGGGTAACCCTGTGGCCTCCGGATACGGCGCTTTCGCGGCTCGATGGCCAGCCTACGTGCTCCCCTGCCGACGCTTCGCCTGATCCCTCACAGGACACGGCGCACAGCTCGGGGGCGACGCGGCGCGAAACGATATCGTCAGAATCGAAAAATGGCGATGACGGCTCGCGAGAGCTCACGAAATTCCGGGAGTTGGGCTGGATCCGCTTTCGCGGGAATGACGAACGTGGGTTATCCTCAATTGGTATTAGTTCGGATTTTCGATACGCCCTCATGCGCAGAATTCGAGCGTCACGCCGAACGCGGCGGTTGCCGGCACCACCAATCGGTCTTCTGAGTGGTGGACGGGGATGTTGCCCGTCTGCAAGACCGCCTTCGCGGCAGCCAGGGATCGGGTGCGGAGCGTCAACGCTGCCATGAACTGCTGGCGGCCTTCATGATCTGGCGCTGCGTCGCCGAACTGCGCACGCAGAGCCGCGGGCGCAAGGATGTCGAAGCGGGACAGGCCTACGGCAAGAGAGCATCCATCTCGCAGCCGTGTAACGGCTTCCTGGCCGAACATGCGGGCAAATGTGCCGCCGAGTGCGGTGGGGTCGGCGGCGGCGATGACGGCACGGATCACACCGACCACGCCGTTTGCGTGGTGTCGCCATTCGTCGCGCCAGACCAGGTCGCGAGTGAAATGATGGCAGAAATAGACCCGCCCGGCGTCGATGACACCAGGCTTCAGGCGCACCGTGCGGAAGGTCGCGTCCCGCGCGCCTGAGCTCAGTTCCACGGGGCGGGAAAATTGCAATGGCGGCTCGGCCGCGATGCCGGCTGCGTCGAGTGCCGTGTACACCGCATCGGAATTCTCGGTGCCAAACACCAGGCCATTCAATCCGAAGGGGGACTGCAGAATTTCCGGCCGTCCGGTATCGCCGGGCCTGGCGGCGATAAGTTCCAGATAGTCGGTTCCAAAAATCGCCAGATGGTTCATGGAGCCGAGCGTATGGTGCCCGCGCGGCGTCATGGTGAAACCGAGGCGGCGATACGTCTCGTGTGCCTCGTCCAGCCGATCGCGCACATTCACGACAACGTGATCCAGCGTCGGAACCGGCAAGCTCGGCATCGTCGATCCATGAATGGTTGTAGCGGGACGACGATAGGCGCAACCAGTCAGCGGCGGCAACCAGGGGGCTACGATCCGCTCGCGGCAAGTTCCGTGGTCGGGTCGGCAGGTGCGGGGACGACCCGAAGTCTGGGTCGACCGATCGGTGGCGGCGACAAATGCGACAGGAACGCTTCGCAATAGCGGCTGGCGGTGTTTTCCCATACGCGCGCGCGCAGAGACTGATAGCGCTGCCGGCGCTCATCGATGCTCATGACGAGCGCCGAATGCATCGCCTCGGCGATTTCGTCCGCATCGAATGGATTTACCAGCAGCGCATCCTTGAGATCGTCGGCGGCGCCAGCGAACTGTGACAGCACCAGCACGCCGGGATCTTCCGGATCCTGTGCGGCGACGAACTCCTTGGCCACCAGGTTCATCCCGTCGCGCAGCGGCGTCACGACGCCCAGGCGGGCGATCCGATAGAACCCGGCCAAGGTCCGGCGGCCCAGCGCGCGTGTCATGTAGCGCAGCGGCACCCAGTCGAACTCGGAAAATTGCCCGTTGGTGTCGCCAACGATGCGGTCGAGCTCCTGCCGCAATGACTGGTATGCGCCGAGGTCCTCACGCGAGCGCGGCGCGATCTGCAGCAGACTGACCTTCCGTCGATGTTCGGGATGGCGCGCCAGCAGCCGGACGAAAGCCTCGAACCTGTGCACCAGGCCTTTCGAGTAATCCAGCCGGTCGACGCCGATTGCCAGCATGCGGTCGGACAGGCTGGTCTGCATGCGCTTCGCCTCCACACCGCGCGCGGCAGAGCGGGCCATGGCGGCAAATCCTTCCGCGTCGATGCCCACGGGATCCACGATCGGACGCAGCCAGCGACCATTGCAGGCGATACGACCGCTGCGGTCGGGAACGAGGCCCAACAGTTCCCGCATGCATGCGAGGAATGCGGCACAGTGACCGCGTGTGTGGAATCCCGCCACGTCATATGCGCCAAACGCACGCAGCATGTCCTCGGCATGCGGCAGGGCGCGGAGGAGTTCCGGCGGAACGAAGGGAACATGCAGGAAGAACCCGATCCGGTTGTCCACGCCGAGACGCCGCAGCTCTTCGCCCAGCGGGATCAGGTGATAGTCATGCACCCAGATGAGATCGCCGGGCCGTAGCAGGGGCGCGATACAGGCGGCGAAACGCCGGTTCACCGCGCGGTAGCCCTCATACTCCTCGGTCCGATAGCTCAGCAGCCCGAGCCGATAATGCAGCAGCGGCCACAGCACGCCATTGGAAAATCCGGCGTAGAACAGGCGGTAGTCCGTTTCGGACAGGTCGATCGTGGCGTAATTTATGCCTCCGGCTTCCTGCAGCTCCGGCTGCGAGGCGGCGCGCGCGACACGCCTGCCGCTCCAGCCGAACCATAGCGAGCCCGGTCGCAGCGCGTCAGTCAGTGCAACGGCAAGACCACCTGCCCGGGGACCACGCTCGGTTGGCAGCGGAACCCGGTTCGAAACGACCACCAAACGATTCATCACATTATATCCCTGCTCAGTATTTGGCGATTTTCTGGCTCAGTCAGCCTCAAAAAAACCTGATAGCCGCCGTTAGAGGTCCCATGGCAGTGCCTGAACGCTGGAAAGATGGGATCACATGCGAATAGCCCAGATCGCTCCTTTGACCGAATCCGTGCCGCCGCGGCTCTATGGCGGTACCGAGCGCGTGGTGTCGTTCCTGACCGAAGAACTGGTGCGGCTGGGTCATGACGTAACTTTGTTCGCCAGTGGCGATTCGGTAACTGCGGCAACGCTCGAACCGGTTTGGCCGAGCGCATTGCGCTTCGACGGCGATCTGCGCGATCCTGGCGCTCCGCAGATGTTGCTGCTGGAAACGGCGTACCGGCACGCCGAGGACTTCGACGTGCTGCATTTTCACCTGGATTACTGGTCGTTTTCCTTGTTTTCCCGGCAGCCGACACCGTTCGTGACGACATTGCACGGGCGGCTGGACCTGCCTGAAATCGTGCCACTCTACGACCGTTTTCCTCGTGTTCCGCTGGTGTCGATTTCCGATTCACAGCGCCGGCCCTTGCCGCGGGCAAACTTTGTCCGCACCGTGCATCACGGGTTGCCCGTGGACCTGCTGCGGCCACAGCCAGTCAAGCCGAGCTATCTGGCGTTTCTCGGCCGGATCGCGCCGGAAAAATGCCCCGACAAGGCCATCCGCATCGCCCGCCGCGCCGGCATCCCGCTGAAGATCGCGGCCAAGGTGGACCGCGTCGATGAGGCTTATTTCCGCGAGAAGATCCGCCCGATGATCGATGGGCGCCATGTGGAGCTGATTGGCGAGATCGGGGATGCCGATAAATCCGACTTTCTCAGCGGCGCCATTGCTTTGCTGATGCCGATCGATTGGCCAGAACCGTTCGGGCTGGTGATGATCGAGGCGATGGCCTGCGGAACGCCGACGATCGCCCTCAATCGGGGCTCCGTGAGCGAGGTGATCGAGGACGGCCTCACCGGTTACATCGTCGAAACCGAGCAGGAGGCGGTAGAAGCGGTAGCCTTCGCCGCCGAACTGCCGCGCGCCCGCATCCGCCAGCGCTTCGAGGAGCGCTTCACGGCGTCGCGAATGGCGGCCGATTACCTGGACGTGTATGACGAGCTGTGCCGCACCGGTCACCCGCGCCTGCGGGTGGCGATCTGAACGGCAGATTATCGGCGCGCTCACGTTGACTTGAATTATACCCTCGTTTCATACTTGCCATGACAGACGCGCATGCGCCTGATCGAAGCAGATGGAGGGGGACGTGACGACAGGGGTGAGCAGAAGGGACCGCGGCCTTTTGGCCGTGGTAGCGGGTCTGGCAATGCTGCTTTGCGGCCAGCTCGCCAGCGCCGCGACAGTTGGGCCGGTGACGGATCCGATGGGGGTCATTCGGATTCCGAAAGGTGCGCCCATCGTGATCGGCGACTATCTGGTGCTGTCGGGTCCCGATACGGCGCTGGGCCTGGATGAAAAGCGGGGCATCGAGATCGCGATCAAGGATGTGGGCGGCAAGCTGCTGGGTCACCCGGTCAAGCTCGATTCCGAGGACGACCAGTGCAACGCCGAGGGCGGCCAGACCGCGGCAACCAAGCTGGCTTCGACGCCGAACATGGTGATCGTGCTGGGGCCGGCCTGCTCCTCGGCGGCGACGCCGGGCGCCCCGATCCTGTGGCAGGCGGGGATCACCAATATCTGCACGGCGTGCACGGCGCCGGCGCTGACCGCCCCGGACCGCAAACCCGAATATGCCGGCTTCGCCCGCACCGTGTTCAGTGACAAGGACCAGGGTGCGGCCGACGCGGATTACCTGTTCAAGGTGGCCGGATACAAGACCGTGGTGACGGTGCATGACGGCAGTCCCTATGCCCAGCAACTGGCCACGGTGATGGGAGACGATTTCGAGAAGCTCGGTGGCAAGGTGCTGTCGCGCGAGGCCGTTGCGCCGACCGATGTGGACATGCATCCGCTGCTGACCCG